>JBCCEV010000195.1:0-6721 GCA_039030125.1 Pseudomonadota bacterium
CCACGCATCGCTATACCCAAGCCCGGGACTTTCCCAATGCCTCGCTCGTGATCGATTCGATGGGCGAACCTGATGAGCCATTTAACGTGGCTTATGGCGATACCCATGAAGCCACGTTTCTGGATACCAAGTTGCTCGACACATTGCTCGTCAAGCGGAACACGCCATCAAGTTCCGCCGCAGCTTAAGCTAAACCAATGACTTTAACTGAGCTTCGTTATGTGATCACGGTGGCCAAGACGCTGCACTTTGGTCGAGCAGCCGATGCCTGCTTTGTTTCACAGCCCACCCTCAGCGTGGGAATTCGCAAACTCGAGGAGGAACTTGGAGTCCGAATCTTTGAGCGCAATCGCAATGAAGTTCTGATCACGCCGGAAGGGCAGCAGCTTGTAGACCAAGCGTCTCGCGTACTCGAGGCGGCGAATACCTTCAAGGACATCGCTGCCGCGCAAAGTGACCCGATCGGCAAGCAGATCCGGCTTGGTGTGATCTACACCGTTGGCCCATTTTTAGTACCGGCTTTGATTAACCAACTAAAGCGCGCCGTGCCCGACACTAGCTTGGTTATCCGTGAGAATTTCACCGACGCGCTAGCAGAAGAAATGAAACGCGGTGAAATTGACGCCGCCATTTTATCTGAGCCCTTTGAGGAGCCAGCGTTTGCGTCGATCCCGCTGTATGACGAAGAATTTCTCGTCGTCTCACCTGGCGACCACAGCTTCGCGAAAGCAAGATCGGTGGCTCCCGGCAAGCTTGAGGACGAAAACCTGATTCTATTAGCGGCGCGTAACTGCTTTCGCGATCAAGTGCTTCACTTTTGTCCAGAATGCAATCCAGGCCAGCAGTCGCAGGTTTCCCAAGCCATGCTGGAAGGGAGTTCGTTGAATACCATCGTCCAAATGGTTGCAACTGGCGCGGGCATAACTGTCATCCCCGCGACCTGGCAAGTGGATAAGGCTTTGGATAAATTACTAGCGGTGAAGCCCTTCACGAAGCCTAAACCCCAGCGCCGCGTGTCGCTGTACTACCGGCGTACCTTCGGTAAACCACAGGCGATTCGTTGTCTTGTTGAGGCGGTTAGGGCGGCCAAGTTTAAGAACGTTAATTACCTTAGTTAAGCCACCACCTCAGGCAAAACCGTAGCGCGGATAAGGTCCAGAGATCGTGTGCTCGAAATGCGCCATGCCGAGCGCGCCGTTCGCAGCGGTTATCCGCATCGGGAACTCGGTCGGGCCCAATCGATATTTCTCAGGTACATGAGGGGGGCCGGTAGTCTTGGCGCCCGGCGTGACGTCGTAGGCATCATGTTCCGTCGTTTCGCTTCCCCGGTAGATGCCAGGCCCCAATCCATCGCGCCAGCCCCGGTAATAACCACCGCCTTGGACGTCGGCTGGTGTGCCAACCAGCTCTAGTTCGTAACGTCGCGTTGAGCCATCTTCGCCGTCTAGTTCAATCACGCCGCCGCTCGGGCGCGAAGTTCCAGCGCGATAAGTTAATTCGTGACGAACGGCGATCAACTTCACTGTGTCGCCATCTGAAAAATCGAGTCGTCCCTCGAAATCCAGGGTGTTTCCAGCGCTATCCTCGTGGGTATTGAAAAAACCGGCGTGATCTTCAACCTCAAACGGAACCCACAGACGTAGAGCGCGCCGATCCGCTTCCCGTTCCGTTCTATCGATACCCTGGATGCCGGTGGGGATCCCCATCGAGGATCGCACGCCCCAAGAGTGATCGCGCATCGCGTGCCACTGATCGATTTCAATCTCGTGCCCGTCAAGTATTGCCTGACCAACGGCACGGCAAATTTGTGTGTAACGGATCAAGTCGTTCACCACGGCGCCAAACTTCATATGTTGATAGCGTTCCTCAACAAAAGGCGGCGATTGTGCGGACAACTCGACTGCAAACGTTAATCCGGAGGGGTTCTCATCAAGCCGCAATGCGATGCGCGTCATCGGTTCAATGATGTCTATAGCCAAAGGTCCAACACTAAGCTCATTGACCCGCGGGTGGAGAGCGCGGGAGATCCGCACCGAGCGTTGACGATTTTCGTGAGCGACCGTGCTCCACCCATCCATGACGTTAACGTTTGGATGCAATCGCAGACCCGCGCAGAAATACCAATCCGGTGCATAGAAAGCCATGAAGTAACCATCGTTATAGTGGGCGTCAGTCGTCGCCACCTGATGAAAGGGGGCCGGATGTTGATGAAATGGGTAATCGTCAAATGGGCTTAAACGCATGGTTAAATTTTCCGCGTACGGCTAAATGCTCGATAATCGCCAGTTGCTGCAGATTGAACGGACAGCGAGGCGTCGGCTCATTAGAACCATAATCTGTCGCACTCGGCAATTTAGCAGCCCGGTCTTGGCAATACGACGCACTGCCCTTGGCCACAACGGCAGTGCGCGGGCGAGAAATAGGTAAAGGAGAAACAAAATGTCTTATGAAACGTTGGTCTATCAATCAGCCGAGGCGATCGCGACGATTACGCTCAACCGCCCCGATGACCTCAACACCATCGTGCCGCCAATGACCGATGAAATCGCCTCGGCGATCGCCGAGGCCGAGCGCGATCCCGCCGTCAAAGTAATCGTATTTCGCGGCGCCGGCCGTGCTTTTTGTGCGGGCTTCAATTTCGGCCGGGGGTTTCATCATTGGGACGACAATTTGACGACAGACGGCCAATGGGACGCCGGCAAGGATTTTATGGTGACAACGTCGCAGGTCCAGGGCTGGGTGCCGAAATTCATGAGCCTGTGGAACTGCCCGAAACCTGTGATCTGTATGGTTCACGGCTGGGCACTAGGTGGCGGCAGCGAACTCGCTTTGTGCGGCGACATTGTGATCATGTCCGAAGACGCGCGGATCGGAACCCCTTACTCCAGAATGTGGGGTTGTCACCATGCGGGCATGTGGGTTCATCGCTTGGGTTTAGCAAAAGCCAAAGAGCTTGCCCTGACAGGAAAGCCATTGTCTGGACCCCAGGCGGTTGAATTCGGACTCGTTAATCGGGCGGTGCCGTTTAGCGAACTCGAAAACGAAACCTATCAACTCGCCAGCGAATTGGCGTCAATTCCCTTATCGCAGCTGGCTTCGATGAAACTGGTTGTCAATCAGGCTTACGAAAACATGGGTCTTAGATCGACGCAGCTACTGGGCTCCGTGCTCGACGGCTTAATGCGTAACACTCCGGAAGCTCTAGAGTTCATCGAGTTTGCAGAGCAAGCCGGTGTGCCGGCAGCGGTTGCCAAGCGTGACGGCCTGTTTGAGGATTATTCACAGGGTGATAGCAGCGATAAACCCAATCCAAATCACTCCTTTGACCCACCAAAGGTGGCGTAATCTTCACGCGATAGCGGAGGTTCAATCGTCTCGGTTGCCGCCATCGATCTAACGCCCGCGTGATTGGCGACACAACGCGGCAAGCGCAAGTGATTTAAACTTGCAGAGGCCAAACAGGCGCCCCAGGTTTTTAGAAATCGGATAGAAAACATGCCGAACGCGCAGGAACAATTCGCCGCCGCGGTCAAAGTTGCCAATATTCCAACCTTGCTGATGGTGCTGGTGCAGATGACCGGTCAACAACGCTGGCTCGAATCACCATACCGTCCCTCTCGCGGCACGGGCTTGGGCGATCATGACACCGGCGGTTTGCCGGAGGAGATTCAAGACGAGATACGCGCGGCGGCGCTGATTGCCATTAACCGCTGGTATGCAGGCGAACCCTTAGCCATGCCAGCGCCGGATAATGACACGCTTGTGAAGATGCTGAGCGTGGCGATGGGCGAGCCAGTGCCCGAGGCATACGGCGAATTTACCCAAAGTCTGTTTGGGTTTCGACCGATGACGCCCAAAAAACTCGACCTACCCGACGGATTCAGTGCGATCATTATCGGGGCTGGCGTATCGGGAATTTGCGCGGCTGTGAATTTTAAAGCGGCCGGGATCCCCTTCACAATCCTTGAAAAAAACTCGGAAGTCGGTGGTGTGTGGCTTGAAAACCGCTACCCCGGCGCCGGCGTCGATACACCCAATCACTTGTACTCCTACTCTTTCAGTAAATACGACTGGTCGATGTTCTTCGCATTGCGCGATGAACTGCACGAATACTTACAATCCATCGCGAATGAGCATGACCTAGCACCACACATTCGTTTCAAAACCCGTGTCAACGAGGCGCGCTACGACGAAGGCACACAAACCTGGACGGTCGACGCGACCGATCCCCAAGGACGTTCTACTTCGCTAGTCGCAAACGTCGTGATCAGCGCCTGTGGAATTTTTAATCCGCCGGTGAAGCCCAATATCAAGGGGCTCGACGATTTCGCAGGCCCGGCATTTCACTCCGCTGAATGGCCCAAAGATCTATCGCTCGAGGGTAAACGCGTCGCCATTATTGGCAACGGCGCGAGCTGCATGCAGATCGGGCCTGAAATTCAGAATCAGGTCAAAGCACTCACTATCTTTCAGCGCTCTGCGCATTGGGCCGCGCCATTTGAGCAATTTCGCCGCGAGGTCTCGGCGGCGCTCAGATTTTTGATCAAGGAGGTACCGCTCTATCAAGCCTGGTATCGCACCCGTTTGGCCTGGACCTTTAACGACAAAGTTCATGAATCCTTGCAGCGCGATCCCGATTGGGAGCACAGCGATCGATCACTGAACGCGATTAACGATCAGCATCGCGCGTATTTTACTCAGTACATCAAGCGCGAGTTAGGTGAGCGCATCGATTTGCTCGATAAAGTGCTGCCGACCTATCCACCGTTTGGCAAGCGCATGCTGCTGGACAACGGCTGGTATCGTATGCTCCGCAACGAGCGCGTCACATTAATCGACGACACGATCACTGAGATCGATGGCAGTATGGTGGTAACCGATACCGGCGATCGATTCGAAGCGGACATTCTAATCATCGCCACGGGTTTTGACGTACTGCGGTTCATCAATACCTACGAGGTCGCCGGTCGCGGCGGTAAAAAGCTACGCGACGCATGGGAAGACGATAATGCGCAGGCCTATTTGGGCACCGTCGTTCCCGAGTTCCCGAATTTTTTTACGCTCTACGGCCCCAACCTACAGCCTGGACATGGCGGTAGCTTGGTGGTGGTGGTCGAGATGCAGATGAATTACATCATGGATCTCATCGCGAAAATGGTCGATGGCAATATCGGCGCGGTTGAATGCCGGCGGGATGTTCACGACGAGTACATCGCGCGCTGCGACAGCGCGCATGAGAACATGGTATGGGCACACCGAGGCATGACTACTTATTATCGCAACGATCGTGGGCGGATCGTTGTGAATTCGCCATTTAAGAACGTTGACTACTTCTCTTGGACAAGGCGTGCGAGCCTGAGCGATTTCGAAACCGAGCCCCGGCGTAAACAAAGTTAAGCGGGCCGGCTAGTGTTGGGCGGCAACCCGATCAAGCGACCTGACTAAACGCCTGACGATTTCGTCGATCTCGCTTCCCTCGATGATCAGCGGCGGCGCGATCACGATACTGCGGCCCGCGGGACGCACAATGACGCCGGCTTCCAGCATCGCCTCGCAAACAGCGCTCATGACCGCGTCGGCTTGCTCGGGTGTGTTGACCGGCACGTCATTATCATCACGTTTCAAAAAATCGACGCCACTGCCAAGACCGAACGAGCGGATGTCGCCCACCAATTCATGTCCACGTACCGATTCGAGCGCGTTAGCTAATCGCGAGCCCATACTCGCGGCATGCGCGACTAGGTTATCGCGCTCGATGATCTCCAGCGTTTTGAGCGCCGCCGCCGCGCCGACCGGATGCCCCGCATGGGTCGCGGCATGAGCGAGCACGCCGACATCTTCGGAGCCCCGTTCTAAATCGTCATAGAGCGATTTGGACATCGCGATCGCGGAGAGTGGAAAGTAGCCCGAGTTGACCGCTTTAGCCGTTGCGATGTGATCAGGTTTAATATCAAAACTCTCGCAGCCGAACATATTGCCCGTGCGGCCAAAGCCCGTGATCACCTCGTCAATTGCGAGATCGATCCCATAGTCGTCCAACACGGCCTTGATAGCGGGGAAATAGGCCATTGGGGGTACTTTGAAACCATTGGAAAAGCTGATGGGCTCGGCAAAAAAAGCGGCCACCGAAGCCTCGGGCTCAGCGTCTAGCAAGGCGCGCAGTTCTTCCCCGCAGCGCTTGGAATATTCACTTTGCGTTTCGCCTGGCTCCCGGTGACCGTGGTAGTCGCACTGAGAAACGTGCCGGAAGCCCTCAATGGGCAAACCAAATTCTTCGTGATGGCCACCCGTCAAACTAGCCGACGCAACGGTACCGCCGTGATAACTGCCCTGACGACCGATGATCGTTTTGCGCTCCGGCTCGCCGCGCGCCACGGCACCGAAACGCAACATTTTGATGAGATAGTCCAGGGCTTCCGATCCGCTAACACCGAACATGATGTGAGAATCAGCCACCGGGACGATCTCAACCAATTTCTCGGCGAGCTCTAGCGCCGGAGTATTCGTGCGATGCAGCGCGCTGACGAAAAAAGGTAAATCACGATACTGTTTTTCAATAGCATCTATTAGCTCGGCGTTTTGATACCCGAGACAAGCGACATAAAAAGAAGCGGTCGCCTCAATGTATTCACGCCCATCGGTGTCGTAGACATAAATGCCCTCGCCGCGATCAATCACACGCGTAATTGGGGCGGTGTTATCGCTGATCTTTTGAAAACCC
>JBCCEV010000196.1:0-6530 GCA_039030125.1 Pseudomonadota bacterium
CCGGCAGCCATGACGTTGTTCAATTTGCTCTGCCACTCGCGGCCCGGGCCAAGCTGTGGCAACTCAAGGTACTCCTTCGCCCATGCTGCGAAAGTTTCTACCGGCTCTGCATGCAAGTGAGGAGTACCTTGAGTTGCCACAGCTTGGCCCGGGCCGCGAGTGGCAGAGCAAATTGAACAACGTCATGGCTGCCGGAATCGATGCGCAAACGGCCGCGCAGCGGTTGACCGGACATTGGTCTGAGGTTCTGCACAACACCCAACGCGATTTTATTGCCTCACTCAGTAACGAAGTTGGGCCTGCGATTGAGACCTTGGCGGAGTTAAACGCTCAATGGACGCTCGCGGTCGAGGCGCAATGGCGCAAGCGCCTTTTAAAGGAAGATTATTCGCGCGATTTTGGCGAGTTTGTTAACGCCCAGGCGCGGTTGAAAACCGCATTAAATGATCTTTTTGCAGAGTTGGCTCAGTCGTTTTCACAAAATGGCAACGAGGATATTGCACGTCTGAAAGCATCGGTCGACGAACTTCGTGCGGAGCTTTCGGACCTGGCTGACCAACGTGCGGACAAGGCGGGGGCGGTACCACCCGCACCAGCGGTCGCCAAGCCGCAACCCGCGAAAACCGCCCGGCGACGGCGCGCGCGGAAAAAAACAGCGGCGAACAATAGTAGCGCGGTGAAAAAGCCAGCGGAGAGAAAAAAGCCATCGGCGTCACGCGCTTCCAGCTTTGATATCGATGAACTCTAGAGTAGCGCGTGAGTAGGCTAAAAATTGCACCACAGGCCGTTTTTGCCGAGCTTGTTAAACAGCAAAAAGCATTAGCCAGCGCGATCGGTCCGCTCCGGCAGGCGAAGGATGTCGCGCCGGGTGCAACTAACAGGCAGTGCGTGTTTTCCAGGCGCGAGGCCAAGCTCTATCGCTATCAGGGTGCGGGTGAGCGGCGCTCAACGCCACTGTTGATTGTCTATGCCTTGGTGAATCGCCCGAACGTTGCCGATTTGAGTTCTGAGCGCACGCTCATTGGTGCCTTGTGCGACTCGGGTTTCGACGTTTTCCTGATTGAATGGACAGACCCGGGGCCGACCGATTCGAACTGGAGTCTAGAGCGCTACATCAATGGCGCCATTCATGCGTGCGTGAACTTTCTGTGCGACACCCAACGCGTGCGCGCAATCGACATGCTCGGGATCTGTCAGGGCGGGACATTCGCGCTTTGTTATAGCGCGTTATATCCCGATCGCATCAAGCGGCTGATCCCAACGGTGACGCCGGTCGATTTTCAAACGCCGAACGACGCGTTGAGTGCCCTGGTCCGCCCTGTCGACATCGATTCAGTGGTTGATGCCTATGGCAACGTGCCGCCCGATTTTATGAACGCTTTATTTCTGTCGCTGAAGCCTTTTTCGCTCATGCAGAAAAAGTATTTCGATTTGCTTGAGAGCATTGACGATCAAGAGCGGGTCGATACGTTCGTGAAGATGGAAAAGTGGATATTCGATTCGCCGCCGCTGGCGGGGAAGGCTTGCGGAGAGTTTGCCCGAGTCTTTTATCAAAACAATGCGCTGGTGAACCAAGCTCTGGAGCTAGATGGCCGTACGGTGGATTTGCGAAATCTGAAGGCGCCGATCCTGAATATATTCGCAGACAACGACCACCTGGTCCCACCTGAGTCCTCAGCCGCCTTGCGGCTGTTGACCGGTTCGCAAGATTACACCGAACAACGGATCGCAGGGGGCCACATCGGGATTTACGTGTCGCTCAAGCGCGAGCGCTCTGTCCCTAAGATCGTGACCCAGTGGATCGACGAGCGCGGTGGATGAAAGATTGCTTAACTTGGCGTCGTCATCGTCGCTGATGCTTCAGACCACCGCTTGACCTCGTTTTCGAGCCAACCCTGGTAGGCTTCGCGCGACTCCGCGATGATGTCAGCCGTTTCCTTGGTGGCGGCGATAAATTTCTCATTAAGCTCGTTGCCCAACTTGGTTTGGGTGGCGAGCATGGCTTGATAGTCCGACGACTCGGTTGCCGCGCTCAGCGAGCGATTGGTGGTTTCAAACGCAAAGGTCGCGAATTCGATTTGCTTGCCTGTAAGTTTCTCCAACACACCCATGTTTAGCGCCTCAAGATCTTTGTAAGCTTCGGTGGTGGATTCGGTGAACGTTTGCCAGCTTTTCGCAAAGTCGGTGTTGAACATCGTGGTGATTCCTTAATTCGCTATATTGCAATGCAGCAATAATGCCTTCGAAAGACGGGTTTCACAAGTGCTCGTCGAACGGAAATGGCAATGTGAGAAGTAAGTCGCACGATCAGCGCCCGTTTCAATTAATTACCATTGATGTCTTATTCGCAACCGCGTGATTTGGTACATTGCGCGCCCTGGTTGCACACCAATTCTTTCTGATAAAACGGATGAGGGCCGCGCGCTCGACTGGCGCGTTCGGGACTGTAGGAGTTACAAGAAATAATGACTAAGAACAATGAGTTAGCGCAATGGGTGCTGGAGGTAGCCGCGCTGACGAAGCCGAAACAAATTTATTGGTGCGACGGCAGTGAGCAAGAGAACGAACGGCTCACCCAAGAAATGCTCAAGGCTGGCACCTTGATCCCGCTCAATGAGGACAGTCACCCGAACTGTTTCTTGCATCGTTCCGATCCCGACGACGTGGCGCGCGTCGAACATCTCACCTTCGTGTGCACGCAAGATGAAAACGATGCTGGGCCCAATAACAATTGGATGAGTCCCGAACAGGCCCATGCCAAGGTGGATCCGCTCTACGACGGGTGTATGAGCGGGAGAACGATGTACGTGGTCCCGTATTTGATGGGACCTTACGGCTCGCCTTTTTCCCGCGCTGGCGTCGAGATCACCGATAGCCCCTATGTAGTGGCCAATATGCGGATCATGGCCCGTATTGGCCAGCGGGCGTTGGCCTTAATTGAGGAAGGCGCAAGCTTCGTTCGAGGTTTGCACTCCATCGGCGACCTCAGCCCCGAGCGGCGTTTCATCATGCACTTCCCCGAAGAGTTGATGATCAAGAGTATCGGGTCCGGCTACGGCGGCAATGCCTTGTTGGGCAAGAAATGCCACGCTTTGCGGATCGCAAGCCATCAGGCGCGCCGCGAAGGTTGGCTCGCCGAGCACATGCTGATTTTGGGTATTGAAGATCCAAGCGGCAACACGAGCTATGTCGCGGCCGCCTTTCCCTCTGCTTGCGGTAAAACCAATCTCGCGATGTTGATACCGCCGGCGCAATACGACGGCTGGAAAGTCTGGACGGTGGGCGATGACATTGCTTGGATGCACTTGGGCGAGGATGGTCGTTTGTGGGCGATTAACCCCGAAGCGGGATTTTTTGGCGTTGCTCCAGGTACCAGCCTTTCGACGAACCCCAATTGCATGCGGGCCTTGGGCAAGAACACCATCTATACCAACGTCGCGGTTGATGACGAAGGCCGTCCGTGGTGGGAAGGCATCGATGGCGAGAAGCCCGGCCAATTACTTGACTGGCAGGGTCGTGAACACGATCCCGACATTACAGGCCCGGCGGCGCATCCCAACGCACGGTTTACCGTAGCTGCCAGCCAGTGCCCGAGCTACTCGAAACTTGCCGATGCCCCCGAGGGGGTACCGATTTCGGCGATCGTTTTTGGTGGTCGCCGATCGACTGTCGCGCCTTTGGTCTTCGAAGCCTTGGATTGGCAGCATGGCGTATTTGCCGGGGCGGCGATGGCTTCAGAAACGACCGCGGCGGCGGCCGGCGCGGTCGGCAAAGTGCGGCGCGACCCGATGGCGATGAAACCGTTTTGCGGATACAACTTCGCTGACTATTGGCGGCATTGGTTATCACTGGCGCCGAAATCCGAGCGGCTGCCGAAAATATTCCATGTGAATTGGTTTAGAAAAGACGAGCAGGGGCGATTCTTGTGGCCGGGATTCGGCGAGAACATGCGGGTTTTGGAATGGATTATGAAACGCTGTCAAGGCGATGGGGAGGCCGTGCGAACACCGATCGGCGCGTTGCCATCAGTGGACAGCATCGACGTTAATGGCCTCGATTTAGATCGCCAGACCGTCCAGTCCTTGCTCTCCGTTGACCCAAAAATTTGGCGCGAGGAGATGGATCAAATAGAAGAATATTTCGCGGGTTTTGGCGAGCGTCTGCCGAGCGAGCTTGCCGCGCAAATAAGCCGAATTAAGACCGAACTCGAAGAGGAGCTTGCTGCCTAAGCTTGCTCGTCTTCGTCGGGGCGCTGCGCCGGAGTTTGACTAAAGCCGGTCGACTTAAAGAAGTTCTCCTGCATTTGTTGCCACATGTCTAAGTTATGCTTGGTCCAAGCAGACATCGGGTTGGCGCTAAACGCATCGCTCATTTGCGATTGGAGCTGGCGTTGTTGTTCTTGGAACAGCCGCAGGCTTTGGGTTAGAAACGAACCGGCGACATCCTGCACCGAGTGGCCGTAGAAGCCAATGATCTGCTCAAGGGCTTCGGTGGAAAACAGCGGTTCGCCTTCATCTTCCTGCTCAATAATGATTTGCAGCAGGATGGTTCTGGTGATGTCGTCCTCGGACTTTTTGTCGATAACACAGAACGGGATCCCATCCACCACCAAGCGGCGGACATCCTTTAACGTGACGTACTTACTTTCCGCAGTGTCATAAAGTCTACGGTTCGGATATTTTTTGATAACGCGTTTTTCTTGTGCACTCATCTGACTAACCTTTTCTCTTCGCTTCGCGGGCGTTTAGCAAAGCTGCCGGGTCGGGATTTTTTGGTGCCTGCGATGAGAACAGGCCGCATGCTTTTTGGCATGTCTCACTCATTGCTCCTCACCTCTCAAGCAAGCAAGTGTGAGTTCAGACTACGTTGCAGCGCACCACATTGCAAATTTGTGCACTGCACTATTAAAACTAGAAATGGATCGCACGGTCGCTCACGGCTAAAGCGGCTTCGTGGGTGGCCTCGGATAAGGTCGGATGAGCGTGTATTGATCGCGCTAGATCCTCGGCGCTAGACGAGAACTCCATCGCAATGACCGCCTCGCCGACCAACTCGGAGGCGTTCGCGCCAATCACATGAACCCCAAGGATTTGATCCGTTTTTGCGTCCGCGATGATTTTTACGAACCCTTCGCCCTCGCCCATCGCCCGAGCTCTGCCGCTGGCTAAGAAGGGGAATGTGCCGCTGACCGTCTCAACACCAGCGGCCTTGAGTTCTTGTTCTGTTTGGCCGACCCAAGCGATTTCCGGCCAGGTGTAGATCACCCAGGGCACCAAGTTGAAATCAATATGGCTTTTCTCGCCGGCCAGGCGCTCGGCGAGCGCGACGCCTTCCTCGGAGGCCTTGTGCGCCAGCATGGGGCCGCGGACCACATCGCCGATGGCATACACATTCGCGACATTGGTTTGGCAATAGTCATCAACTTGCACAAAGCCGCGGTCATCAAGTTCCAGCTTAATCGCCTCGGCATTAAGGCCATCCGTGCACGGCCGCCGGCCGACCGCAACGATCACCTTATCGACCTCAAGCTGCTGCTTTTCACCTTTGAGTTCGAAGTCAATTTTTGCGCCATTCTTATTCGCCTTAGTGGCTAGCACCTTAGCCCCAAGCCGAATGTCGAGGCCCTGCTTTTTGAGGATCTTCAGCGCTTCTTTACCGATCGCTTTATCGGCGGTCGGTAAAAACTCGTTCAGCGCCTCCAACACCACCACTTCTGATCCCAGGCGACGCCAAACGCTCCCGAGCTCTAAACCAATGACCCCCGCGCCGATCACGCCAATACGTTTCGGGACCTCTGCGAACGCCAAAGCGCCGGTGGAGTCAACGATGTTTTTTTGATCGACCTTGGCTGGCGGAATTTGGGTCGGTTCCGAACCTGTCGCGATAATGATGTTCTTTGCCGTCGCCTTACTGGCTTTCCCATCGGCACCTTTGATCGCAATTTCGCTCGCCGACACGAAGCTTGCTTCACCCTGCAGCCAGGTAACGCCGTTTTTCTTAAACAGGCCACCAATGCCTTGGGTCAGCGTCGAGACGATCGTTTTCTTACGCGCTTGCATCGCACCGACGTCCATTGAAACATCCGACGCCCCGATCCCGTGGACGCTCGCGTGCTTGTTCAAAAACTCGAAATGATGGGATGAGTCGAGCAAGGCCTTGGACGGAATACAACCGACGTTGAGGCAGGTGCCGCCAAGAACGGGTTTCGTTTCATCGTCCAACCAGCGTTCAGCACAAGCGGTCTTCATACCGAGCTGGGCACAACGGATAGCCGCCACGTAGCCGCCGGGCCCGCCACCGATCACAATAACGTCAAAATCTGCCATGTTTAAACCTGCAGCAAGATCCGCGACGGATCTTCAAGAAGTTGTCGAATAGTGTCGAGGAATTGGACCGCTTCGCGACCGTCGATGATCCGGTGGTCATAGGACACCGCTAAATACATCATCGGGGAGATCACAACTTCACCGTTTTCAGCGACTGGCCGTTCTTGAATCTTGTGCATGCCGAGGTTTCGCACATGCTGGATC
>JBCCEV010000197.1:0-6519 GCA_039030125.1 Pseudomonadota bacterium
CCACCAGCCGTCAAAAACGCACAACCAGGGCTGAAAACGGGCAAGCGCGGTTTGGGTGTTTTGAAAAAGAGCATTTCGCGATCGGTTTCAATAAAGGGCCGCCGAGTCGAGCCACCTCACCATTAATTAGCGCCGCCGATGGTGGGTAGACCGAGATCTCGCCACCGCAACATCCCTCCCGCCAAATTCGCCACATTGTCGATTTCCGCCCGGCGCAAAATTACCGTCGCCTGAGCGGAACGCGCGCCGGAACGACAAACGGTGATGATTGGCTTGCTGGTATCGAGTTCATCGCAACGCTCGGCAAGCTCGCCGATTGGGATCAGTGCCGCACCAGGAACATGTCCCAAAGGACCTTTGAATTCTTGTTCATCGCGTACATCGACAATACAAATATTCTTAATATTTTCCTCCACCCATTGCGGGTCGATTTCCCAAATGCCAGCGAAGGTAAAACGTGCAGGACCCCAAGGTGGTGGACGCAGACTCATCGCGCCTTCGCCATCCGGCTTGCCGCAGCGTAAATTTGCCGGCACCGCAATATCCAAGCGTTTGGGGTGAGCAAGACCAAGGTTATCCATGTAGCCAACGAAATCGCCCTCGTCGGTATCGCCCCCACAGCGCGGGTTGTAGTGTTTTTCTTCAAGCACCGTGGTCGCGGTCAGTCCCCGGTAGTCGTGAGCTGGATAGAGTTTGGTATTGTCTGGCAGCGAGAGAATTTGCGACCAGATTGATTGATACATCTGATGGGGATCGCCTTCCTGAAAATCGGTTCGCCCGCAGCCTCGGATCAGAAGCGTATCGCCGGTGAACGCGGCGCTCTCATCATCGAGAACAAACGTCACGCAACCGCTGGTATGGCCCGGGGTAGCTCTGACTTCGAGATAGCGCGGTCCAAACTGGATTTTGTCGCCATGCTTGAACTCACAATCCGCGCCGCTGATCCCTGCCGAGTGCGAGACGGCTATGGCGGCACCGAATTTTTCCTTTAGAAGCCACGCGCTGGTGACGTGATCGGCGTGACAGTGCGTTTCCGCAGCCCATCGCAGTTCGAGCCCCAGCTCCTCGATGAGCGCGGAATCGCGCCGGAACTGCTCAAATACGCCATCGATCAGAACCGCTTCGCTACTCCCCAGATCACCGAGTAGATATGAATAAGTACCTGATTCCTGGTCAAATAACTGTCTGAAGATAAGCATTTTCACCTCCACCGAAGAACTGGAACGCGTCCTTTCAGAGTCTGCCCGATCGAAAAGTAATATAGTTATAACAAATTAGAATATAAAGACTTCGATCGCCTCGCGATCGGCTATCTCTGACGTATAATCTGCGGCCCTTGGGCCCGCTCGAAACCGAATCGAGTGGCAATCCGAAACCAAATTTCGAAACTATGGAGACCCAAAATGGCTGAAGCCTATATCGTAGACGCGGTACGCAGTCCCACCGGCAGACGCGGTGGCAGCCTCGCAGAAGTTCACGCGGCCGATCTAGGCGCGCACGTCATCAAAGCCATCGTCGAGCGCAATAGCATTCCCGATGATGAATACGACGATGTGATTTTTGGGGCCATTGATGCCCTTGGGTCGTTGGCCGGCGATGTGGCGCGCACGTGCTGGCTAACCGCTGGCTTCAGCGAAGTTGTGCCCGGCGTCACTATTGATCGTCAGTGCGGCTCCTCTCAGCAATCTGTGCACTTCGCAGCACAAGCTGTGATGTCAGGTTTCAACGACGTCGTTGTTGCCGGCGGCGTGCAAACGATGTCGAAAATTCCGATCGGCTCCGCGGCAGTCGTAGGCAAAGAGTTCGGTTTCGACGATCCTTTCACCGGCTCGCAAGCCTGGGTCGATCGTTACGGTCCGGTCCCACCGACCCAATACACCGGGGCGCAGATGATGGCCGACCAATGGGATTTCTCTCGCGAAGACATGGAAGAATATTCTTTGGAATCGCACCGTCGCGCATTGCATGCCATCGAAGACGGCCGTTTTGAGAGGGAGGTGGTTCCCTTTGACGACTTCAAGATGGACGAAACCGCCCGAGTCACTTCGCTTGAGAAAATGTCAACGCTCGACCCGGTGTTTGGCCTTGATAAGATCACAGCCGCCGTATCAAGCCAGATCTGTGATGGCGCCTCCGCGGTATTGGTCGTCTCCGAAGCGGCACTAAAACGCTACAACCTGACGCCGCGCGCCCGGATTCACTTCATGGGAGTACGCGGTAACGATCCAATGATCATGTTAACCGCGCCAATCAACGCCACGCAGTTCGCGCTTGAGAAAACTGGCCTTACGCTTGATGACATCGACGCAGTAGAAGTCAACGAAGCGTTCGCGCCGGTGCCGATGGCGTGGATGAAGGACATTGGATACCCCCACGAGAAAACGAACATCAATGGTGGGGCCATCGCGCTTGGGCATCCGATTGGCGCAACTGGCACGAAACTCATGACCACCTTGCTTCACGAGCTAGAGCGCACCGACGGCAAATACGGGCTGCAAACCATGTGCGAAGGTGGCGGCCAAGCAAACGTAACGATCATCGAACGTTTGAATTAGCTCGTTGTGATAACGCGTTGGGCTCGGTGGGAACGCCGAGCCCTGGCGCGGACGGCTCTAGCCGATCACCTGCTCAAGCACATCATCCGCGCTCTCGTCGACGACAACATCCTGCTCAGGTAGGAAACCACCCGCCTGCATCGACCACATATGCGCGTAGTGGCCATTTCGGGCGAGCAGCTCATCATGGCTACCTTGCTCGATAACCTGGCCTTCGTGAAAGACCAAGATCCGATCGAGGTGCGATAAAGTCGACAGACGGTGTGCGACGACCACAACTGTCTTCCCTTGCATCAACTCCACGAGACTTTCCTGTATTGCCCGCTCGGTTACCGAGTCCAGCGAACTCGTCGCCTCATCAAGAAGCAAGATTGGCGCATCTTTTAAAATCGCGCGCGATAAGGCGATGCGCTGGCGTTGACCACCCGATAGCTTGACGCCGCGCTCACCGACCAGAGATTCATAACCCTCTTGAGATTCCAAAATGAAATCATGCGCATGGGCTTTTTGGGCGGCATCGAATATTTCTTCATCGGTTGCATCGAGCCGGCCATAACGGATGTTTTCAAACAGCGAGCGATGAAACAACATCGGATCTTGCGGGATCATCGACACCGCATCACGTAAGCTTTCCTGAGTTGCGGTTTTTATATCTTGCCCATCGATGAGGATCCGCCCGCCCTGAGGTTCAAACAAGCGCAGCATCAGATTCAATAAGGTGCTTTTACCGCTGCCAGAAAATCCCACCAGACCCACTTTCTCGCCGGGCGCGATTTCGATACAAAGCTCTTCGAAGACCGAGTGACCGGCCGTATAGTGAAAATCCACGTTTTCGATTTGAATGTGGCCACGAGTCGCGACCAGTTCCGAGCGGTGCTCATCATCGACGACTTCGTGGGGTCGCACGATGATATTGACGCCATCGTTGATATTGCCGATGTATTCAAAGAAGTCGAGAAACCGCCGGCTCAAACCGCGCGCCTGCTCGATAAGAACCAACGACAAGCTGGCCGCCATCGCGAACTCGCCCACCGTCATGCCGCCACCACTCCAAATTTTCAATGCATAGGTGATGACGCTGATCATCAAGCACAATGCCGCGATGAATTGAAACCAGCGGATCGCCTCCATAAACCAAAAAGTACGACGCGCTTTGCCGACCTCTAGATTGAGATAGTCTTCGAGGTATTCGCGCTCGTAATCACGCCGGGCGAACAACTTAGACGTCATGATGTTGGTCACCGAATCGACAATCTTGCCGCTTACGAGGCTTCTGGCAGCCGCGTACTCGCGCGCGTACACCCGGCACCGCTTAGCGAGTTTGTAAGACACGAAAACGTACACGGTGATCCAGCCACCCAGCACTAAGGCCAGTTCGGCATTGACGCCAGCGAGCAAAATAATTGAGCATGAGAACGCGATCGCCAAGGGCCAGAAATCAAACAGGACGGTCCACCACACGAACGCCACGCTCATCGCTACCTCAGCGATCCGGTTGGCTAGCGATCCCGCAAAATTACTCAAGAAATAACGCTGCGAATGATGCTGTAAATAAGCGAATAATTCGCGGCGCACACGGCGTCTGAGACTGGGCCCCAGCATCACCAGGACCGCGCCGCTTGAGCGCGAGAAAATGACCACGCCGATATTTAACGCGGCGAAGAACCAAAGCGGATCTGATAACGCAGCCCAAACGTCGCCACCGGCACTTTGGACGTCGCCAACGGTGTCCATTAATTCTTTAATCGCAAAAGGCAGCAAAATAGAGCAAATACTCTGCCCGGCTTCCAACAACACAACGGCCGCAACCGCTATGACATAAATACGCAGATAGCGGGTACAGAACTGAACCGGATCGGCCGGTAGCGGGGGCGATCCCGGATCGGCTCCATTGAAGCGCGCCGCCTGACTAGTGTGCTCGATTTGGTCGTTCATTAAATTAAAGACGCTAAAAATATGGCCCGCCTCGGAGCGGGATAACCTTCGATCGTTTTATTAGGATCATCGGGATCGAGGAAATCGACGAGCGATTGACTCTGCATCCACACGGTCGCGCGCTGCTCATCGACCGTTGTTTGATTCACATCGACACACCTGATATTTGAGAATCCCGTGTCGGCCAGCCAGCGCCGGACACAGGAATCGGTGGGCAAGAAATAGACGTTACGCATTTGCGCGTAGCGGCCGCTGGGTTCCAATCCGTCGCCGTAGGCGTCCGGCACTATCAAAGTCTCAAGAACTAAGTCGCCGCCTGGCGCCAACGCGCCGCCCAGTTGGCTAAGGTGTCGGCGTGGGTCACGGCGATGATATAGAACACCCATGGAAAATACAGCGTCAAAGGCCGATAAATTCTTTTCGATAGCGTCATCACCAGCGACGAAAAGACCAAGTTGCGGGCATTCAAAAAAGCGCCGTAAGGCGACCGACTGCAACACAAACAGGACCGAAGGATCAATACCGACGACGACAGCGGCACCGGCTCCAATCATCCGCAGTGCGGAGTAACCATTGCCACACCCGACGTCCAATATTTTTCGACCCCGACAATCGAAATGCCGTGCAACCCGCGCCCATTTGTGATCGGAGCGCCATTCGGCATCCAACTCGGTTCCAAAAACATCGAACGGCCCCTTGCGCCACGGCCGCAGCGCTTCCAAAGCGCTGATCAGCGCACCATTCTGAGCGTGAGAAAGCTGCCGAGCGGTACCAATCTTCACATGCTGCGCCAGCTCAATTTCCGCTGCGGCGAGCGCTGGGAGGCGGGTGATGGCGTTCAACCACTGCTGTGCCTGGCCGTGACGCTCCAGGGCACCAGAGAACTCATCCTCAAGGCCGCCGAGCCAAGCGGACAATCGCGGCTCCCCAGCAAGCTCGCGAACTGCTCCAATCGACGTTTGAATGATTTGCCGCGCCACGCAGCCCTGTCTCCAGAAGATAATCGGGGTAAGAAGCTTAATTCAGCATCCGGTTCGTGAGAAACTAACTAAAACGCACGTTGAGAAAAAAATGGCCAAAGTCGGTGACATTATCGATGTGGAAAACGCCGATTGGTCGTTCGGCGGTAAGGTCGCTGAGAACTTCGACCAACACGCGAATCGATCAATACCGCAGTACGCTTTAGGCCACGATATCGTCACGGCGTTATCAGACTTTTTTATCCACGACGGCTCTGTATCCTACGACCTCGGTTGCTCGACCGGATCGCTACTGCACAAACTCGCCAGCCGTCACAGCCAGCGGCACGCGCGCTTTGTCGGCGTGGACCAAGAACCAGACATGGCCTCGCGCGCCAAAGAACGATGCGCGGTCGTGCCGCACGTAGAAGTATTGTGTGACGACATTCTTGACGTCGATTTTAGTGCCGCCGACTTTATCGTGGCTTACTACACGTTGCAGTTCGTTAAACCCAAACATCGCCAAGCCTTGGTTTCCAAGCTCTACGAGGCCCTGAATTGGGGTGGCGCGCTGGTTATTTTTGACAAAGTTCGGGCGCCGGATGCGCGTTTCCAAGACATCGCAAGCGCCATCTATCAAGATTACAAATTGGATTCCGGTTATTCGGGTAACGAAATTGTCGCAAAAGCCCGAAGCCTCAAAGGCGTGCTGGAACCCTTTTCGACGGCTGGCAACCTCGCCTTATTTGAACGGGCGGGATTTGTGGACGTGACCTCCGTTTACAAGTTCATCTGTTTCGAAGGATTCCTCGCAATCAAATAGCCGCGCTCCACCCCTACTCCAGTGTCGATCTCATGTCTCAAGTAGCGACCTTTTACAAGTTTGTCCCGATTCAACATCCGCGCGAGCTTCGCAACCAGTTGATTCATCGTGGCCAGGGTTTGTCGTTGAAAGGCACGGTGCTGGTCGCCACAGAAGGGCTTAACCGAAGCGGGGGCCGCTACGGCCACGACCGAAGCCGCGGCCCTCACGCTCGGGCAGCTCGCCGTCGAGCACGCCGTCGATCCGC
>JBCCEV010000198.1:0-6486 GCA_039030125.1 Pseudomonadota bacterium
ATAACGTCTGCCGGCATCGCGGTAACAAGCTCGTTTGGGATTTTAAGGGCCATGCCAAGGCCTGCGCGTTTAGCTGCCGCTTTCATGGTTTCGTCTTCGACGGCAAGGGCGATCTGGTCTTTGTCCCAGAAGAGCAGAACTTCGCCGAGCCCCTGTGCCGCAAGCTCAACCTCCCACCCGTGAACGTGGGTACCTATGAAGGTTTTATTTTTATCAACCTTCAAGACGAACCGGAAGAAACGCTCGAGCAATACTTGGGGCCCATTGCATCGCATTTGCGCGACTACCCGTTTCAACAATTACCGCAGCGCTACCATTACCAATCGTTTCAACGCTCGAACTGGAAATTGGCGCTCGACGCACAGTCCGAGGTTTATCACGTGCCTTATCTGCACGGGCAGACCTGGCCAAACTTGTTTAATCGGCCCGACCGACCGCACGTCGAAGCGTTCGAGATGAAACTCTACGACCGGCACCGCTATGGCAACTGGCCCGGGAACCCCCACTACCAACCAAAGAACATCGAGACCTTCGCGCTCGGCAAATACAGCTCCATTACACGCCTTGGGAATGTCAACCAGCCAACCGGTCCGGGCATCAACAGCTCCGGCGCACCCGATTGGGGATTCGACATCGTTTATCTATTTCCCAATACCAATATCTTAATACTCGGCGGTGTGTGGCATACCCATCAATTCTGGCCCTTGTCCGAGAATCGCCTAATGTGGGAGATCAAGATTCATATGCCAGGTGCTGAAACCGCTGGTGAGCGTTTTTCTGAGGAATATGGGCGAATTTTATTGCGTGACGCGCTCCGCGAAGACGGCACCACGCACGAGCACACGCAAGACGCACTGGAATCCGGTGCCATCGATTCGATCGTTCTACAAGATGAAGAGATGTTCGTGCGCCACAACTATTGGGCGGTCGAGCAAGAAGTTCGACACTGGCGCGACGGCGTGCGCGACCACATTAAATCCTAGCCCGACATGCTGCCGGCAGCCTTTGCTGATCTCGAACCGCTCGCCGCCGCGGGTTGGTGCCTGGGCACCGAAACAGCGCGCGTGGAAAAGCGCCACCAAAGCACCAGAGACGAGCTACAGGCGTTCTACGACACCTTTACACCGCGTTTGGAAGACGTGATCACTTACCTCGACGACTTCACGCTCAGCGAAATGCCGGAGCCCGAGACGAACCTTATGCACCTGCTGCTAAGCATGGCGGAGGTGACTTTCGCGGTCGAAAAATTTGGTGCTGACGAGTCGACCTACGAGGGCTTACCGGCCGAGCGCTTCGTGCCGGTCTACGAGCATCCGGCGGGCGGTTTACACACCCCGTTCGAATACAAATAGCAAAGGAGCGCCGCGATGCTGCCGCCATTGTCACGCACCGCCTTGATCGTCATCGACATGCAAAACGGTTTCTGCGCCAAAGGGGGCTCGGGGGAACAGGCCGGGTTTGACATTACTCAATGTCGTGCGGCGATAGCACCCTGTCTGTCTTTGATCGAGGCCGCACGCGCTCACGCGCTGCCAATCATCTATACCCGCTTGGTGTGGCGAGAAGACTACCGCGACGGTGGGATCGTCACCGAGGCCGTGCTGCCCGGCGTAGTGGAGGCAAGAATGTGCGCGGCTAACACCTGGGACGCGGAGCTGATCGAGGAAATAAGACCTCGCGACGAGGAATTTGTGATCGACAAGAACCGCTATAGCGCGTTCTATGGCACCGCCTTGAATTCCATACTGACAACGCACGACATCCGTCACCTAGTCGTGTGCGGCGTGACCACCAATATTTGCGTTGAAACGACGGTGCGCGATGCATCGCAGCGCGACTTCAGAACTTTCGTGCCGAGCGACGCCTGCGGGGAGATTGCGCCAGAGCGCCACGATTGGGCGCTGGCAACAATGGGCACTCGTTTTGGCTGGGTGGTCGATAGCACCGAGATCATCGATCAGTGGCAGGCCGATAGCGGCGGTCATCAAAAACGCGCGCAATCGTAGTTTTTTTCCCCGCCTCACAACTTTGATTGGAGAGCCGCGATTCAGTTAAGTGCGATTAAACCTGCTTCGTTTCCCTGGTTCGACTATTCACGTTACTCGTTTTCTTTGGGCGTCGAAACCGGCTCCTTCGCCTATCTCTCAGGACACACAGCGTCCGAATTTGACGCGACAAGTCAACGGATCGTCATTAAAGGCGATATGAGCGCCCAGGTTAAAACCGCCTATCAGAAAATCGGTGCGATTCTAGAGGCCTCTGGTCGCTCTTATGCCGATGTGATCCGGGTGGTCGAATATCTGAAACCCGAGGGCATCGAATGCTATGGCGAAGCCGCCGCTGTGCGCGAAGAAGTCTTCGGTGCCCACACGCCAACAGTCAATACCGTACCGGTCAAAAGTCTGCTCCGCCCCGATGCGTTGATAGAGATTGAAATCACGGCGGCGACACCGGGCGCCGC
Source organism: Pseudomonadota bacterium (assembly GCA_039030125.1). GTDB lineage: Bacteria > Pseudomonadota > Gammaproteobacteria > JBCCEV01. The sequence goes on from JBCCEV010000198.1 coordinate 2,462, forward strand.
GCGCGAGAATCTCAAGACCTCCGTTAATGGCTCCGAAAGCGCCGGCGTCGTTTTTCTGCCCAGCATCTTGCCAACCGACGAGGGCGGTAACGTCATCGGCAAGGACGACATTGCCGGGCAAACGGAAGCGATATTTCAAAAAGCCGAACGCTTATTAAAAGCCCTGGGTTTGGGATTCGAGAACGTTGTCAAAACGCTTGACTACCTCACTAGCGAATCGCTCGAAAATTATCGTGCAACCGGCGCCGTGCGAAAAAATTATCTTGGGCCCGTCTACCCAGCGGCGGCCGGAATTTTAATGCCACGATTGATTCACCCAGACAGTCTTATTCAATACGATTTCATCGCCAGCCGCGACGAGCCCCAAGCGGTTAACCCTGGATGGTCGCGGTACGAAAAACTAACCTACTCCCCGGGCGTTAGAGCGGGCAAATTATTGTTCTTGGCGGGCCAAGGTGCCGTCAATCCCGAGACGGGTGAAGTGGAATTCTCAGATGACGTCGTGGCGCAAGGCGAATACATCTACACCAATGTAATCAAAGTCATCGAAGCCGCCGGCGGCGATGCGAGTAACCTGGTTAAAACCATCGAGTACGTCGTGCCCCAAGCGCTCAAAGCTTATCGCGGGATCGCCGAAGTACGAACCAAATTGATGCGCGAACCTTACCCCGCTTCGACCGGCTTGGTCTGCGCGGCCCTGCTGCGACCCCAGATGCTGCTCGAAGTCGATCCGCTCGCCATCCTCGACTGACGCCAACGTCATGGCGTTGCTGACCGATGAGCTCAAGTCATGGATCGGCCGCGAGGTGCAATACGTCGCGCCCGAGCCATTGAGCACGGCTTCCATCCGCTATTTCGCCAGCGCATTGCGGGACGATAATCCCCTTTATCGCGATGATGAATTCGCTCGCGATTCTGGACACCCAAGCGTGATCGCGCCCCCGACCCTGGTCTGCGAAACCTGCCAATACGTCGACGGCCAGGCGAATGATGATGGCTATCTCGGGCATGAATGGGATCTGCCGTTAACACACTGCCGCCTGATCCGTGCTGGCAACGACTACGAGTTCTTGCAACCCGTGCTTGCGAGCGATGTGATCACCGCGAAGTGGACGCTCGAAAGTATCGATGAGCGTTCGCGCTCGAAGGGCGGTACGCAATTATTCGTCGTTTCTCTGGCTCAATATTTCAACCAGGACGGTACTCTGCTCGCGACCAACCGCGAGACGGTGGTCTACCAGCCGATTGCCTGACCGTGGAAAAGCCAGTCTTAATCCAAATCGGGGACGAACTACCCGTTTGGCGCAAAACCTTTCAGCCTCACGATTTGGTTGCCTACGGCGCGGCAACGTGGGACTGGCATCGTTCTCACTACGATAAGGATTGGGCAGCCCAGCGGGGGTTGGAGAAACCCATCATCGACGGGCAAATGTACGGCGGAGTCGTCGCGCAAGCCGTCATGGCATGGGCCGGTCCGCGTGGGTTTATCGAGAAGCTCTCTTTGAACTATCGATCAATCGCCTTCGCGGGCGACTCACTACAGCTATCCGGGAAGGTTAGCGCTATCGAAAATACCGCAGAGACGTTCGTGTTCGTGCTTAGTCACAGGCTCAGCAAACGGGATGCGGTTATCGCCGAGGCGATGACTCGGGTACGAGTGCCCTCGCGCTAGCAAGTCGGCGTTGTTACGAGGCGTGCGCGCACCCGAATGACTTGGAGTAACCTGCGTCGATCGGATTGGGGTGTTTTTCGACACTTTCCTTCAAGAACTGACGGCCTTCCGATAAGCGCCGTTCCCGCGCCGAAGCATCGTCATCTAACAAGGAATCCAGATAGTAGTTGAGCAGATGATGAATCGCGCGCTCTAGCTTGACCGTGGGCCCCGGGGTGAACCCGCGTGAGTTGACGCCAGTTTGTAGCGATTCAAGCATCGCTTCGTCCTCGGTCGCCACAAGGCGGATGAAATCGGCGTAGATTTGATTCTTTTCCGCGAAACCCGGGGTTTCAAAAAATTGCTCCGGAAGCTGCGTATAAATCGTGACCTGGGTTCGATTCACATCAATGGGCAACGCCACCCAGGGTTGAATCAAATCGTGACGGCCGAAAATATTCATCGTCGGCCTCACCCAAGTGGTGCACCCTAATTTATCACTGACCTTCCCCTCCAACCACGGCATCGCTCCAAACAAGGTGACACCATTGGGCGCCATGGTTAGAGCCTCGTACACCGCGTTGTAGCCGTTACCGGTGAGGTTGAAGCGAAAGTCTTCAACCGGGAAATGTGCGCCAAAAGACGCTTTATGAATCACACCGACGTGATACATATCCATTAAGTTTTCCGGCACGAACTTCCAATTGCACGGCACCTCGAAAACAAACTTGTCGGAGGTTCGGGTATTTTCGGGCTGCAAGAAAGCAGCGAAGTCGCGCACGCCATCTTCGTCAAGGCAATCGGCAAGCGGGCGACAGTTAGGGTCGAAATTGATGAAAATATAGCCACCCCAGGTATCGATGTTCACCTGCGGCAACCGGCAAGACTTAAAGTCGAAATTCGCCACCTCTTGATTGTGAGGCGCGCCGCTTAAGCGACCGTCGGTCGCGTACGTCCAGGCATGATAGCGGCAAGTAAACCGCTTAGCGTTACCCTCACCGACCGCAACTTCAACCCCACGGTGCTGACAGAGATTTCGAAAAGCCCGCAGTTCGCCGTCGGCTCCGCGGCACACTAGCAACGGCTCGCCGGCGATCCGCATCGCGGCGTAATCACCGGGCTTCTCGAACTCCTCAAGGCGCCCCACGCACAACCATTCGCGCATGAAAATAGTGTCGATTTCGCGCTCGAAAATCTCTTGGGACGTGTAGTAAAAACCCGGGAGATGGCGGGCGTCGTAAAGCCCCGCTCTGGTTTTCTCAATGTTCGTGCGAAGTTCGGGATCAAGCTCGGCGATTGCTGGCATCAATGGTCTCCCCGCGTGGCCGTGGATAGTGGGTTTAATCATGCTAGGTGAATGCTCTAGGCGCCGCAATGGCCGATTCTGGGCAGCCGGTGAGTGACGATTTGTTCTTCTCGTGGGTGTTTAGGCATCGCGAGGGTTCGAATTTTCCAACGTCGATAAAGGAAATTTTCCTGCCGTTGACCGCAGCCATACCAACGGCCTGGATCGCTTACGAGAAATCGGGATCAATAAGGGCGCGAATCGATCCAAGGAGGGATGAGATGAGCAAATGCAGTGAACCAACGCTGCGGGTGCTCGCGCGCATTGTTTTCACTCTAAGCATTGCCTTCGACGCGGCAGCCGCCTACGACAGCCAACGCGACGCCGCGCTGCAATGGTTGGAGGAACAACAACTCAACGACGGCGCCTGGGGGGCGAGCGGGCTCAAATTCCGTGCCACCTCACTGACTGCCGATGCGATGCGAGCTAGCGGCTGGATGCACAATAGCTACTTCGCGGCGCTAACCTGGCTTGCGAATCACGCGGGCGCCAACAATGACGACGAGCTGCGCCGGGCGCTGGCGCTTTATCGGCACGGCGCGGATATCACGGCGCTAACCAATCGAATCACCAGCGAGCAGCAACCCGGCGCCCCGGGGCGAGACGGCTGGGGTCTCAGTGCTCTGTATCGGCAAGCAACGCTTGATACCGGCGTGGTTCTTCGTGCGCTCGCAGAGATCCCTAATAGCGCGAACCATCAGTCCGCCATCAACTTCCTAAAGTCGAGTCAGCTTTCCTCGGGCGCATGGCCAAGCGTCGCTGGTGGGCCGGCTTTTCGAGCAGCAAGAATTTACCATAAAATATTGGGCAATGCTAGATACATGCCAGCTACACAAAAAAACTCTTTAGCTTCACAAAAAAACTTCACAAAAAATGCCTACCATGCCGCGCGTGGCGAGGCTGTACCAACAATTGTTCACAAAAAGAAAAAAAGTCAGTCATTGCCAAAAACCAAACAACAAAACAAAAAAAATATCACAAAAATTAATGTTAGAGAAAAATTTTAAATCCCTATCCCCGGGCGGGGAG
>JBCCEV010000199.1:0-6326 GCA_039030125.1 Pseudomonadota bacterium
CATTATTACAACATATTTTTGCTTCTGAACTGATACGTATTCACACGCTTGAAGCAATAATATGTGCACAGCCGCAACCGTAGCCCTTCGACGGTGCGCTGGGCATCGTGGTTGACGAATAGGCCCACTAGTACGCTAGCATGTTAATGGTTCTCAGGGCTGTTCAACATAGGGACCAGATAGGGCCACAAATGCAAATAGACTTCTATTTCGATTTCATGAGTCCGTTCGCCTATTTGGCCCATGGCCGAGTCGCCGACCTTGCAAACAACTACGGTTGCGATCTGAACTACGTGCCCATCGACATCGCGCAAGCAAAACTAGCCGCCGGGAACACAGGGCCTGCCAACCGGGACGTACCCGTGAAATTGCGATATTTAATGACCGACATCGAACGTTGGGCTGCTCTTGACCAACTACCCGTTAAGTTTCCATCTTCGTTGAATTCGGCGCGGATGAATATTGGGGTTTTCTACGCGATAAAGGAGGGCAAGATCGCGCAATACGTATCGGAATGCTTCACTAAAGGCTGGGGCGAAGGGGCTGATATTGGGGCGGAAGACACGCTCTCAGATATCGCCAACGCGATGGGTTGGTCGTCTCAAGACTTTTTGGCAGCAACTGAAAATCCCGCGTTTCGCAGCCTTTACCAAGAGGCGAACTCGGCGGCGCACGCACGAGGCGTATTCGGTGTTCCAACCTTTATGATTGGTGATGAGATGTGGTGGGGCAATGATCGCCTGCACTTCTTGGAATCTTTTCTATTGAAAGTGGGCGGCACTTCGCGGTAGCGCCAACGAATACCGGCTCCCGAAGGCGGCTCTAGGCGATCCCTACTCGGCGCGGTTTGCCTCGAACGTGCTGTTCAACGAGTTCCTCGGCTCTTCCAGCGTCTCTCCGCCCAATCGCCCGCGCGATCCGACGTCTTTCTTTATTCGCGGTCTCGACTTTGCTCACGTCGAAATTTTCGGCGCCCTGCCACAGATAGAAATCTGCAAGCTGCCAAAGATCGCGCGTTCGCGTAACCACAGCCGACGCGCGCGACATTTCCCATATCATCGCGTGGAATGCGTCAACCGCGGACGCGTATTGGAGACGCCGCGCCCCATCGTCGAAGCCAATGGTCGCTATTTCCTCCGCCATCGCATGCAGAACCCTGGCCTCTTCATCGACATACCGCAGGGCGGCCATTCCCGCGTAGGCAGATTCGATACGCGCAAGAACGTTGAAGAAATCCTGGATCTCGTTTCCGGAAGGCGATACCACGCGACAGCCTACCTGCGGCATAACGACCACATAACCCAGACTGCGTAAATGGCTAATAGCGGCGGCCACGGGTTGGCGGCTCGCTTGAAATTCGTCTGCAAGCGTGGTGACCGATAGGGTGTCACCAAAACTAATCGCGCCCGAAGCCAAACGCGACGTCAGTTTGGCGATGATTTCGCCGGCTTTCCCTCCTGGCTGCCCGCCGCTTCGCGCGCGGCTCCAAGTGTGCTCGCCAATCCTTTTGCGAGCTTCTAATTTTGGGTCCACTGATCTTGCCGCAATCGCGCTTGCCATCGGCACCTAGGCTAACACAGCCCGCACCGAGCCATGGCCGGCAGGGAAGCAGGGAGGGCGGTTGATCTAGTGGCTTATTGACATACTAGCATGCTAGCATTCATTTTATCAGGGCTTACAAACGCGAAGTTGGGGAAAAATGAGTGTGAACAATGTCGAACGCGTGCTTTGGGAATTCGGCAATGATCCGTCCCGCATTGAACGCTTTAACGCCGATGCGGCGTCTTACTTGGCGGACTACGCGTTGAGCGAAGACGAACGAGACGCGCTGCGCAGGGGGGACATGAAGGCGCTTGCCGATCAGGGCGTGAACACACTGCTCACCCTAATGGTGTGGCCAATGCTGAAAGGGCCTGAGGGAATGCCGTTCTCATATCTCGAACATATGAACGGCGGGAGTCGACCAGGCCCACCGGGCTAATTAGGAGAACAGTTATGGCTGAAATCGTCGCAGGATTTTGCCTGCCTCATGACCCGCTCATGGTGTCTACCCCACAAATCAATGAGCAGGGCAAAGCCCAGGCCGTATTTGCGGCGCTGGATGAAGTTCACGAACGTTTACTGAGACAAAATGTAGATACCGTCATCGTTATCGGCGACGACCATTACACCAAGTTTGGCCCGCACTGCTTACCCCAATATCTGATCGCCATCGGAGATATTGATGGGCCCGAAGAACCCTGGCTCGGTATTGAACGATACAGCGTGCCAAATAACGCCGCGCTCGCAGAACATGTCATGAACTACGGATTCAATCACGGCTTCGATTGGGCAGTGGCTAAGAGCATCACGCTCGATCACGGCACGATGGTGCCCATTCACCTGGCCGTTAAGAGTTTAAGCAGCGGCATCAAGGCGATCCCGGTGTACACAGCGGCCGGCGTAACGCCGCTGTTACCAACGAGAAGGGCGTATGAGGTCGGGCAAATGATCGGCCGAGCGGTGTCGGACTTTCCAGGCGATGAGCGAGTCGCAGTGCTTGGAACCGGTGGAATCAGTCACTGGGTTGGAACGCCAGAGATGGGGCGGGTCAACGAGGATTTTGATCGCATGGTGCTGGAGAAAGTCAGCGCCGGCGATTTTGAGGCGCTTATTGAAATGAGCGATGCGCACGTGATTGAAACAGCCGGAAATGGTGCCCTTGAAATTCGCAATTGGATCATGGCGATGGGAGCCGTTGGCGCCTCAGGCGCCGAGGTCATGTGTTATCAACCAATCCCCGAGTGGGTTTGTGGGATCGGCGTGACTGAACTAAAACTGGCCGCATGATCCCGCGGGCATAGGAGTTATTTCGTAATGGGAAACAGAGAGTTACTCACCGCAGCGGACATTAGTGGCGCGTGGGCGATCATGCCGACGCCCGCAAAAGATGGCGCGCAGAGTTGGCGCAGCGCAGATACCGTTGATCTAGACGAAACAGCGCGCGCGGTCGATGCGCTTATTGGCGCTGGTATCAACGGGATCCTCACGCTCGGTACGCTTGGTGAATCGGCAACATTAACCTGGTCGGAAAAACAAGCTTACATGCAGACCTTGGTCGATGCGGTTGGCAAGCGCGTTCCCTTGTTTTGCGGCACAACTGCGCTCAACACCAGGGATACGATCGAGCAAACGCGGTATGCGTACGATATCGGCGTCGACGGCACAATGCTGGGCGTTCCAATGTGGTGCGCGCCCAGTGTCGATATCGCGGTTCAGTTCTATCGCGATGTTGCCGAGGCGTTACCGAGCATGAACATCTGCATCTACGCTAACCCGCAAGCGTTTAAGTTTGATTTCCCTACGCCGTTTTGGGCGCAAGTCTCAGAACTTCCGCAAGTGATAACGGCGAAATACATCGGCGTAGGCGCGCTGCTTGCCGATCTTCGCGCGAGCCAATTCCGGATCAAGCTGTTGCCGCTGGACTTCGATTACTACGCGGCGGCGCGCATGGAACCCGATTTCTGTAATGCGTTCTGGACCAGTGGGGCAGTGTGTGGGCCCGAGGTTGCCACGCACCTTCGAGATGTCGTCGCTGAAGCTAAAAGAAGCAACGATTGGTCCCAAGCGAAAGCGTTCAACAACAAACTTGGACCTACCGCACGCACGCTGTTTCCAAACGGTTCTTTCCAAGAGTTCTCGATGTACAACATCGGACTTGAGAAAGCTCGGATGGATGCTGCGGGTTGGATGCGCACCGGGCCTACTCGCCCGCCTTATCACATCGTCCCCGACGAATTTTTGGCGGGCGCAAGGCAATCCGGCGAGATGTGGGCTGATCTCAACAGAGAATTAGCAAGGGATAAAGCTGCGTAAGAAGCCTTTTCCAAAGGGGAAGCGCATGACTATCGAGCGATCGAAATTCTCAGCATCTGATGAAATGTCGAACGAGCGACATCGCAAGTCGCAGGTCCCGTACCGATATTTCTACGATCAAGAGGTCTACGACACGGAGCAGTCGCGGTTGTTTCGTGGACCAACTTGGAATTTCATTGGTCTCGAAGCAGAGGTTCGAAAACCGGGGGATTTCAAGGCGACTTTTGTGGGCGACACGCCAGTTGTTTTGACTAAAGACAAGGAGGGATTACTTCATTGTTGGGTCAATCGATGTGCGCATAGAGGCGCGTTAGTTTGCCGCGAACTTCGCGGTAACCGTGTCGCACACCGTTGCGTCTACCACCAGTGGTCTTACGATCCTGCGGGCAACCTGCGTGGTGTGCCCTTTCGCGGAGGTGTTAACGGAAAGGGCGGCGCACCTGAAGATTTTGATATCCAACAGCATGGTTTACAGAAACTTACTGTTGCGACGCACAAAGACTTGGTATTCGCATCGTTCGATACCGATCTTGAACCGCTTGGTGAGTACTTGGGTCCTGCAATGTGTGCAGCATTCGATGGGATATTCACTCGCGAAATTACCGTCCTTGGCCACTCGCGGCAGCACGTATCAGCAAACTGGAAACTTTATGCAGAGAACGTTCGTGATCCATATCACGCGAGCCTATTGCATCTTTTTCATGCGACGTTTGGTTTTTACCGATCCTCCCAACCCGGGCGAATCCATATGGACGCGAGACGACGAAACTGCGTACTGGAGTCGTGGCCGGAGAACGCCGCCGCTGAAGCGAAAGCGCTTGAATCCGAGGGACTTAGAACCTACAGCGCAAAATACCAGTTAGCCGACCCATCGTTGGTAGCGGGTAGACCGGAGTTTCGCGGGCTGCAGATCCTTTCAGTTTTCCCAGGACTGGTTGTGCAGCAAATCCAGAATACTCTCGCGGTCCGCCAGCTTTTGCCCAAGGGCGTGGATAACTTTGAACTCGTAGTAACGCACTTTGGTTACAGCGATGACGACGAAGACATGACTGCAATTCGTCTTAAGCAAGCAAACCTCATTGGTCCAGCGGGATTTGTCTCGATGGAGGATGGTCACGCCGCCGAAATCGTGCAACGTGCCATCGCCGACAAAACATCTGCGCAATCGGTGATCGTGATGGGCGGTTACGACACAGAAGATTGCGACGATCTAGTTAATGAGGCCGGGGTTCGGGGTTTCTGGCAACACTACCGCGAGCTTGTAGCGCCTGATCCAGAAAGCGGAGTTATCAGTGGATAAGTTCGTGCTGCGTCAGTTGGTGGATGATCTAAATGCCGCTTACGCGGACTGCATCGACGGCGACCGGCTTGAAGAATGGCCAGCGTTTTTCACAGACCCGTGTCTCTACCGGGTCATGCCGCGCGAGAATACCGATGCGGATTTACCGCTTGCGCTGATCCAATGTGATAGCCGCGGCATGCTTGAAGATCGCATAACCGCTCATCGGGAAGCGAATATTTACGGACCGCATTGTTACCGCCACGTAATTGGACGAGCGCATATCCTCTGTGAAGAGGAGGACGTGATCTCAACAAGGACGAACTTTTCCGTTTATCGGACTTGGCTTGACGCGGCAAGCTATGGCGATAGCGAGCTTTATAGCGTCGGGGAGTATCGCGATCTGATCTCGGTAGAAGGTGATCGGGCGATTTTCGTCGAGCGAACTGCGGTTACAGATACATCTCGAATCGACTCGCTTTTGGCGACGCCGCTCTAATAAATCCATCTGACAACGAAATACCTCGCGCTGGTAGGAACATGAATAAGCTCTATACATGGAACACTCCAAACGGACAGAAACCGGTCATTGCTTTAGAAGAAATGGCGATTTCTTACGAATTAGTACCCGTCGATATCACGAACGAAGCTCAATTCGATCCGGCATTCATTCGTATTAACCCAAACGGCAAGATCCCGGCGTACGTTGAAAACGAACTAGCGATATTTGAATCCGGTGCAATTCTCCAGTATCTCGCGGAAACACGCGGTGCTTTCCTACCCGAATCTGGGCCAGAACGGGTTCAGACGTTGTCTTGGTGCTATTGGCAAGTAGGAGGCCTCGGCCCAATGATCGGTCAATGGGGGCATTTCGCATGGGCCGACGAAAAAATCCCATACGCGATCAACCGGTACCTCGACGAATCGCTTCGACTTTACAAAGTTCTAGATACGCGGCTAAACGATGCTCGTTTCCTTGCTGGCGACACCTACACGATTGCGGACATGATGTCTTATCCGTGGGCCAAAGGAGGGTTAAATTACCTCAAACAATCAATCGGAGACGATCTACCAGATTTGCCTGGCGTTTCTCGTTGGATTGAAGAAATTGACGGTCGACCTGCCGTGGCGCGCGCAATGGATCGAATTGAAACTGCAGTTAAACTGCCGCAAGGCTAGGCGCTTTTTTTAC
>JBCCEV010000200.1:0-6293 GCA_039030125.1 Pseudomonadota bacterium
AAGTCAATCCTTTATTCAAGGACTGGCTTGAAGCCCATTATCCGCTGCGGGCCGCTCATGTCATGAGTCGCGTGCGCCAAATCCGTGATGGCCGTGAGAGCGACGTGGAATTTGGCCGGCGGCTGAAAGGGCAGGGTGTGTTTGCGAAACTGCTGCATAAACGCTTCGAAAAGACGTGTCGTGAGCTGGGCTTTAACCAGCAGCGGGTCAGTTTAAGCACCGCGCATTTCAAGGCGGTTGATCAGCAGATGAGCCTGTTCTGATTAGCGGCGTAGAAAGCGGATCCAGCGCCAAAAATTAAGCAGACTTGCGAGCGATCCAGCCAGGTATGTCAGCGCGCATGCCCACAGGATTTTGCGCGCCGAGGCGATATCTTCAGGTTCCAGATAACCCATCTCCAAAACCGGCAGGGCGCGGTTGAAGCTGGCGTCAAATTCGACCGGCAGCGTTACCAGATGAACCATAACCGGAACCAGCATTACGATCACCGCCAGTGCAAAAACGAAAACGCCGGTGACCGGCACCCGAGTGAGGACGGCGATAATTGGCATTGCGATCAGCATTAGTGAGGCGATGCGCTCGGCGAACGCGGCAAAACCCGCCAGGCGGGTGCGCCAATACAGCGGGCCATAGCCAATGTGATCCTGCACGGCATGTCCAAATTCATGGGCGGCCACGACTACGGCGGTAAGCGAACGGCCACTATAGTTTGCCGGCCCTAATCGGATTTTTTGCTGCATTGGATCATAGTGATCGCCGCCGTCTTGGGTGAGCGCTTCGACGCCGACATCCTTGATGTTTGCCGTCTTTAACAGATGTTGAGCGAGTTCGCCGCCCGTACCCGATAGATCCTCGCGAGGGCGAGCGTGCTTTTTTAGAACGACCTGGGCCCACAATTGCGGCAAGTAAATAGCAATTAATACCAGCGCTCCGACGATGAATACCATCAGCTTGTAATTCGCTTAACGACCACGATGGTCACGTCATCGGTTTGCGCGTTCCCCTCACGAAAGGCGGTCAACGCGTTGTCCATCTCTTTGGCAATCACCGCAGCGCTGGCGTCATGGTGGGTCGCAATGAGTTCTTCGATACGCGCTTTGCCGAAACGGCTTCCATCGGGTGACTGTGATTCCCAGGCGCCGTCGGTCCCGATCACAAGCACGTCGCCTTCTTCGATTGCGGTTGACTCCGCCTGCGAATAGCGCCAGCTTGCGTCAACGCCAAGTGGAATGTCACGACCGGCGAGAGACTCGATTTTCTCTCCGTGAGCGCGCCAAAGCATCGCCGGATCGTGGCCTGCGCTGCACCAGTGGAGCCGATGATTTTCGTGGTCCAGCGACAAAGCGTAGAGCGTGACGAAGTGCCCGCGGGTCAGGTCCTCGGATAACGGCGGATTGATGGTTTGCAACACCTCATCGATGGTGGTCAATGGACGCCTATGGCTACGCCACAGCGTTCTTACAGAGGTCATAATCAAGGCAGGCGCGGTGCCATGCCCCGAGACGTCGGCAACCATAACGTCGAGCAGCGAGCGCTTCGGATCTGGGGAAAAAAAGTCGAATAAATCTCCGCCAGTTTGTTCCGAGTAAGTGGTATGACCGTGCAGATCGTAGCCAGATATTTCTGGCGCTGCTTTTGGCAAAAGGTGCTGTTGGACCTCGCGGGCAACCTCCAAAGAGCTTCGCAACGCCGCATAAGCGCCCAGGCGGGGCGCTACCATGTTGAAGCGTTCACCAAGCTGTTCTATCTCGTCGCCCGTCTTAATTTCAACACGGGTCTCAAATTGACCTTTGGCGAGTTCAGTGAATGCGAGATTCAGTTTGGTCAGCGGGTTCGAGACATGGCGCGCGGCAAAAACCGCCGCGATCGCTATAACGATCACCAAAAACGTAAGCCCGCGAAACAATAAGCGCACTGATTTGCTGATATCTTTCGTTGCCATCTCGGCAGCCGTTTGCGCAATTGATGTCGCGGTGGCTGCGCTCACCGCGACTAGGATCAGCGCCGAATTCGCGCGGTTTGTTTGGGTCAATGGTTGGGCCACCAAGAAATAGTCTTCATTATTCAAGGTGACCGGCATTGCCCCGAACTGTTGATTTTTCAGGCGTTGCAAGAATTCTTGGTGTTCAAAGGGGTTAGGTAGTCTGAATTCTTCCAACTCCGGAAGCGTTTGCCAGTCACTTCCGTGCTCTGGCATCGATTGCCGAGCCAGCAACAGCAGCGCGTCTTCGTCGATACCATCGCCCTGCCAATGTAGCACCTGCATAAGTTCGCTCCCCGGCTTTAAATGATCGGGGAGTTCCAGCGACGAAAAAGTTTCGATGAGATTGATGTCCACCCCGGTGACACCGAGCAGTTGCCCGCTGTCGTTCAAAATTGGCATCGTTGCATTGATAACGAGGGTTCCAGATGAGGCATCAACATGCGTACGGAACCAGCGAAATCCGGGCGCGCGTAGCTGCTCTCGAAACCATTCTCTGGTGCGCGCATCGAAGCTCGACGGGTATCCGCCATGTCCGGGAAAGGTGGCCAGCAGACCTGAGCCTAGGGCAACATAATGCCAATGCAGCAGCCGGTCGTCGGGATGCCTGAACTGTTGATACAGGGCCTGCATCGGCACCAGCCGCTTGGCGTCATCGAGTAACGTAGCGCGATCAACGCGGCCTGGCGCATGAAAAACCTGATGTTCATCGGATACCGGTATTGGCACGCGTTGGCGTTCGTCATCGATACGCTGGTAGCGATCAGGTGAGATAAACAAACCAAGGTCCGGATCGCGCGCGTCGAACTCAGACGAAAAATAAACCTGCTCGGACACGACCGGTTGTCGGAGCAAGCGCTCCGCTTCGCGGGCCTGGAGACGGACAATTGTTTCGATGCGGCGAGATTCGCGTTCGAGCGATTTGGCAAATTCCTCGACAACGCGATTGATACTCGCAAGCGCCTGTTCCTCCAGTACCTGGGAGCTCTGGCTGCTCAGTTCATCGCCCAATCCGCGCATATTTTGAACTTGGCGCAAAGCGAACAAAGATAACGGGATCACGCCCACAAGCATCAGCAAAATTAGCAGTTTAGAACGAATAGAAAGGCGCACAGCGCTGGAATGCTCCCGCCTAATTGACCACGTGAGAGCTTGGGGTGTCGGTGGTCTTGTGGGCCTCGGGCAGCTCCCAGTCCGCCGCATCTAATGCTTTCTCTACGAGTTGCATGAGCGAATGAATGAGCCGCAGATCGAGCGCTAAATCAAAGCGTGTGCCGTCGCCGGCTGTTAAGCCAAGTTGAATGCCGCTGGCACCGGTCTTTAACTCAAACTGGGTCAACAAGACCGGCGAATCGCCAAACGGGAAGTGTTTGTCTTCCTCCTTGAACGGGGTCTTGAAATCGGATTGCTGGATGGCGGCTTCACGTTGGAAATCTAAAACTTCGCGTTGCGCGCCAGGGGTAACAGGCGTTTGGGTCTTGGTTATTGCCGCGGCGGATTCGTAGAGCTTGGGCACCAATACTTTCGAATAGCGGCGCGTCAACCAGAATCGATACTCGGCGTTATCGCTGGTCGACAAACGAAGCAATAATCGATCTTCGACGGGAGCGAATGAAACCTGTATTTGGCTGAGCTGCGCCATGTAACGAAGGATATCTTGAAATCGTCTGGGCCGTTAGGCGCGCTAGGCTTATGAAATCCGCTTGGTAGAATTTAGCGGCGCTCTTTGAAGCGTGATCGCGAATTGCCTCTGAATATGAACCCAAATACCGCGCCTTTGAATCTGAGCCCCCGAGATCGCTATCGGACCGACCTGCGCGAGGGCGAAATCGACGCAGACGTCGGGCAGGCTGCGGTAATTGATGAACTTGAGTTGATTTTTGATGTGCTCAATCGCACTCACCGCGAGCGTGAGGAAAGCATACTGGAGCGCGTGCGGGGTTGGTTTGGGAATGAGCAAAACCGCTGGCCGTACGTTAAGGGGCTCTACATGTGGGGCACAGTTGGTCGCGGCAAAACGTATCTCATGGATACGTTCTTTTCGTGCTTGCCCTTCGCGGAGAAACGCAGGATACATTTCCACAGCTTCATGCGGCGGGTACACATTGCTCTGAAAGACCTTGATAAGACGACCGATCCGCTAAGCATCGTCGCGGCCGAATGGGCCAGCGAGCATCGGGTCTTGTGTCTTGACGAATTTCATGTCGCGGACATTACTGATGCGATGTTGCTTGCCAACCTTCTTGAAACGTTAATTGCCCATGGCGTAACAATCATTGCGACCTCGAACGATGCGCCGGATAAGCTCTACCACAATGGGCTGCAGCGTCAGCGATTCTTACCCGCGATCGAACTCATCAAAGACAAACTAAAAGTCGTGGAGATAGCCAGCGGCGAGGATCATCGCCTAAGAGCCTTGGAGCAGGCCGCGATTTACTACCAAAGCTCGGCCGCTGACACCGACCCTGCAATGCGACAGCGATTTGAGCGCTTGTGTTCGGCCCGCGAGGAAATGCTGAGCAGCGTTGAAATAGAAGGCCGACAAATACCCGCGGTTCAGGCGGCGGATGGCGTCGCGTGGTTTACTTTTGAGGCGCTGTGCGGCGGTCCGCGCTCAACGCTCGACTACATCGAACTCGCCCGCTGTCATCACACCTTGTTCATAAGTGATATCCCAGTGCTGGACCAGGAACACAACGACGAAGCCCGACGCTTCATTAATCTGATCGACGAACTCTATGACCGGAAGGTTAATCTCGTGGCCTCGGCGGCCGCCGAGCCGGAGCAACTGTATTGCGGGCAGCGCCTTGCCGCACCGTTTCGACGCACGGTTTCGCGGCTCAAGGAAATGCAATCTCACGCCTACTTGGCTTCATCGCATGTTGGCGATTAGTCATATATAACAATAATTTATGCATTTATCTTGACATTTCAAATTATGTAACTATCCTAATCCTCTAATCCTGCATGTTTTTCATGTGTCATATCGGATAGAGAGACGAAATGGAACGAGTTGCCAGTACCGGATCCCAGGCTGCAATTGCCGAATTAATCGCGCACCGCTACGGCGATGGTTTGGTCTATGTGCCGCGCACCGTGCGTAATGGCACGTTCCGAGACGCTATCAATCAGGGTTTTATCAGCGAGGACGGCTTTGTGACCCGAAAAGGGCGCCGCTTGCTCGCGCGCTTGAGCGCGTAGAAAAGAATTCGATACCTCCGTGGGTGAGTAGACAGGTCTAACCTGTCACCAGCGTTTTGGGGCCTGATCATCGGGCGCGCCCGTTCGGGAACGACGCTGCTCACGACGCTGCTGAACTCACACCCCGACGTGCTCTGCGACCAGGAAGTGCTGGCCAAGAGTGTGCTGAGCCCGAAGCAGTACCTCGAGCGGCTGGCGGCGAAATCCGACACCGCGGCCTACGGGGCCAAGCTGCTCTCCTACCAGATGGTGCAAGTGCAGTGCTTCGAGGATCCGGTGGGCTTTCTCCGCTCCCTCGACCGCGCCGGCTTCAGCCTCATTCACCTCCGGCGGCAGACGTTCGCGCAGACGCTGTCCCTCTCGACGGCCCACCGCAGCAACCTCTATCACCAGGAAAAGAAGGGCAAGAAGCGCGAGGCGCTGCGCTTCGAGGTCGACGACTTCATGCGACGCCTCGAATGGAACGAGCTGCTCTTGAAGTACGAGGAGCGCTGCCTGCAGGATTTCCCCCACTTGAGGCTCTCCTACGATGAGGAGCTTCGCGGGCCGGAGGCTCAGCAGGCCGCGGCCGAGCGCGTGTTCGACTGGATCGGCGTTCCGCCATCACCGCAGCCGGTGACCACGCGCCTCAAGAAGGTCCTTCCGTCGAAGCCCTCCGATGCGATCGCGAACTACGAGGAGATCATCTCGGCGATGGACCGATCCGGTCTCGGCCATCTCAAGCCGGAGTAATGGCGGGCAGCCGCGCCGCGCGATTCGATCAGTTCCAGGGGTCGAACAGCCCGCTAGTGTCCGGAGCGGGTTCACTGTCGATCACGGTCGCGAAGGGGCGGGCCTCCGGCGCAGGCAGCGGCTGAGCGACCGGCGGGGATGCCGCGTGATGCGACTGAGTATGCGCGTGCGGATGCGGCGCGTGAGGATGCGGCGCATGCGCGACCGGTGGGTGGGCTGGCGCGATGACGGCGGGCTCGGACGGCGGCGCCTCGATCCCCGAAGGCAGGACCGGCGCCGGAGCCGATGGCGCCTCGACGACCCTCGATGGCTCGGCGGACGGCATCGACGGCAGCTCTTCCGGGCGCTCGACGTGGGCATCCACGACGGCGACCGCATC
>JBCCEV010000201.1:0-6224 GCA_039030125.1 Pseudomonadota bacterium
CTGAATGACCGCATTGTTATGAGCATAGACCGTTAGACCGCACAGCGTGGCAACGCCGGGTGCGATTAAATATTTCAGAGACCAGCCATAGAAAAAGCGTAACACTCCGAGCAACACCGCAACGCCTACGCCTATTCCGACGCAGCTCACCAGTTGGTTCGAGAAATCGTTAAGGAGGCTGTAGAGCAGCGGTGCGTCTTCGGGTTTCACGCCAGCCCCCGCGGCCTTAAGGACGGCGATCGCGGGCTCTGCGAACGTCGCGCCAAGCCCGAGCAGGAATGCAAATCCCAAGATCACCGGAAGGCTTGAGTTACGCGGCAGCACCGCGCCAATGGTTTCACCCAACGGCATTAAGCCGATCCGCAGTCCTTCCATGAAAAACATCAAACCGAATGCCACGACAATGATGCCAACCGCGATCATCGATGAATAGACGATGGGGAGTCCCAGCACCACGATCTGAAAAAACAGCAAGTAGAAAACGATGAACCAAATCGAGCTGATTTGCTCGAAGAACTTCTCGCGCACATACGGCAAAATGATTGCGCAAGTGTCGGCGAAACCAAGTTTTATTTTTTCATTGCTCATGGGCAGTGATGCGTCAGGCGTAGGGACCGCGGCCATATTGGATATTCCGAAAGCATAACAGCGAACTCGCGCTGTTCGAGCTTCTTTTTTTGGATTGGGAGTACTCAACGAGCGTTAGCGGCCGCTATGACAGGATCTTCACAAGTTTGGACGGATTTCTTAGAGAAATTTCCTGCCGCTGAGGTACGGGAGGGGTGCGAACCATGCATCTTCTTAGGGCACAACAGCACTGAGGCGACGGTATTGATCCATGGCCTCAGCGATTCACCGTACTTCCTAAAGGCGATTGCCGCTCATCTTCAATTCCAGGGGCATACGGTTTTATTGCCGCTTCTGCACGGTCACGGTCTTTGCCAACCGGACGGCATGCGTGGCATTTCCCGTCATATCTGGCGCCATCAGGTGGAGTTCTCGGTCGCCACGGCAAAGCGCCTCGCCGCGCGCGTTAATATCGGCGGCTTCTCGGCGGGGGGCGCGCTCAGCGTCCAGCACTGGTGCTTGCATCACAGCGATATAAGCGGCGCTTTACTGTTGTTCTCTGGCGCCTTGGATTTGGCTGGCAACGTCCATCTCGCCGGCTTTAAGAAATGGTTAGGCAAGAGCGTGTTGCAGATGCCGATTGCCGTTTTGCAAGATAGGTTTGGGACCGCCCTCATCGGCGCCAACCCCTATCGTTATGCCCGTCGCGATTATGATGGCGTCGCGGAGTTTTTGCGCCTGCTCGCCGAGCTAGATCAGCAGCTTAAGAACCCGCCCGCGCGCATCCCAATCTTTGCCGCTCATTCGCAGTTGGATACGATCGCTTCGCTCGACGCGGTTCGCGATATTGTCGAAGGCTGCGGTACGCCGACGTCGCTCGTACACACCATTGCCGCGGCGAATAATGTTAGCCATGCACAGCTCGTTCTCGACGCCCCGGTAGCAGCGAGCGGCCGGGAGCTTGAGGCGGCTAATCCGGTGTTTGACGATATGATGCACTCGCTCAACAGCTTTCTCGCGCGATAAGCGGTATGGGCTTTCATTGGCCCCTTTATACTTGCTGAGATTTGGTTCACCCGGTCAGCAATGGCGAGGAAGAATACGGAAAAATTTGAGCAGCTCGTGCGCCGCGCCGCGTCGTTGTGCGCGGCGCAGGACTATCGCGGCGCGGTGACCGCGCTTCGAAAGGCTTGCAAAGAACGTCCTGATGACCCAAGCGTCCATTACGGCCTGGGTGATGTACTAAGGCGCCTAGGCCAGTTTCCGCAGGCTTTGAAAGCTTTGCATCGTGCGCAACGATTAGGCCTTAGGGAAGAAGACCTCTTCCTCGCTATTGCCGCTTGTTATAAAGGGCAGGGTCTGCTTGAAACCGCCGTGCAAACGCTCGAAAGCGCAATCGAGACGTTTCCGACAGCCATTGGCTTGCACATTAATTTGGCCAATGCGTTTTTGTCCCTTGATCGACTTGAAGATGCGGCGCGCGCCTATACGCGGGCTCTAGAAATCAACCCTTCCCATCCGTTGGTTCTGACTAACCTGACCCGGGTTTTGCTCTCACGTCGATCCTATGAGGCGGCCGCTACTTACGGGGGCCGTGCGATTGCCGCTGGCGCACGCAGCGCGGAAATTTTCGCCGATGTGGCTGACGCGTTGATTAACTTGGAACGTTTTGACGAGGCCGAGAAGCTGTTCTCCAATGCCAAGCGGCTGGGTCTGGTGGACGCAAGTATCCTCAACGAGCAGGCGATCTTGGCACGCGCGCGCGGTGATGCGGAGCAGGCCGAGCGCTACTATCGCAGCGCGCTTGAGCTATCGCCAGACCATTTTCTAGTGACCACCAACCTCGGCGCTTTGCTCGGCGAGGGTGGCCGTTTCGATGAGGCCGAGGCGCTGTTTGATCGAGCAATCGAGGTTCACGGCAATCGTGCGCGCGCGCACATCAATAAAGGGGTGATATGTGCACGCCGCGGCGATTATGCCGCGGCCCTGAATTGCTACGATGCAGCCGAGCGTTACTTTGGTGCGGTCGACGACGAACGAAACCAAAATCGGCGTGAATGGGAGGAGCTGATCAACAATAGGGCGTCGAGCAAGCTTGCCCTTGGGGAGTTTGAGAGTGGTTGGGCCGATCACGAGTACCGTTGGCACGACGAAGTATTAACACCGTTTGAAGTCCTCGGTGATTGTCTGTGGCAAGGTAAACAGAGCATCGACGGGCGTCTGCTGGTTGGTCGCGAGCAAGGGATCGGCGATGAAATTATGTTCGCCTCAATCTACCCTGATGTCTTGGCGCAGCACGAGCGCGTGGTGTTTCAATGTTCGCGCCGGCTGTTACCTGTGATGCGCCGTTCTTTTCCAATGGCTGAGTTCTTGCCCGCCGATGAGACACGAATATCTTGGAATTCGCTACGAGATTCGGCTGTCCCTGGGGATAGGGTCGTATTGGCCGGATCGTTACCGCGTTTTTTTCGCAGGGCCGCAAATGAGTTCACCCGCGATGGGCGCTTCTTGCAGCCCGATCCTGAATCGACGGCGCAATGGCGAGAACGTCTTAACGCGCTCGGCAAAGGAAGAAAAATTGGGATTTGCTGGCGCGGGGGGGTGCCTAAGACCCATGGCGCGGCGCGCTCGACCGACCTCTCGGCCTTCTATCCCCTGATCGAAAACCCGAACGTCAAGGTTATTAGTCTGCAATACAAGGCAAGCGCTGCGGAGCTCGATCAGGCGAAACGAGATCTGGGTTTTCAACTACCCCATTGGCCAGATGGGATTGACGAGTTCGAACAACACCTCAATTTAATTAGCGCACTGGATGCAGTGGTGTCGGTCGATAACTCCTCAGTGCATGCAGCCGGCGCCTTGGGGATCGAAACCCACCTGGTACTCTTGGATTACACGCATTGGCGCTGGGGCGCCCGAGGTGCGCGGAGTCTTTGGTATCCGAGTGTGCGGATCTGTCGAAGGACGGCTTTCAGATCACCTGGCGAACATCTCGTGACGCTATTCTCGAACGTGAGTCGGTCTTAATGTTTCTTCGACAAATCGCCAGACAATGAAAGCACCGGCTAATCCGCAGGCGCCAACCACCAAAGGCGCGACGGCGAGCGATGCCATCTTCACGACCCCACCGACCAACAGTGGACCCGAGGTGGAGCCCAGGTCCGTGAGTAGCCGCCATAGCCCGAGAAACTCGCTACGGCGCTCCGGCGGCGCCAAGTCGGTACCCAAGGTCAGCACTATTCCGGTTGAAAGTCCATTGGCGATACCCAACAACAGAGCAACGCCTAATAAGGAATAGAAACCGACCACCGGTGCGAGAAGCGCAAGGGCGAGGGCGAAGATCACGGAACTTGGCACCGCGGTCGCGCGTCGCCCCCAACGGTCCATAATCAGGCCGGCGGGATAGAACAACGAAACATCTATGAGCGCTGAGGCCGAGACGATCAGCCCGATTTCAGCAACGCTCAAACCCAAGTGATCGCCGAACAAGGGGATAAGGACAGTCCGTGAGGCTCGCATTAACATGAAGCTAATTGCCGCTGAACCCGCGGTGATGAGATCACGCCGCTGGACCGACGCAACAGCAGCGATATCCGCGAATCCGGGGGCCCGGCGATCTTCATGAGTGCCGTCAGCCCACACGATAACGCTGAAAAACGCGACAACAATTAATGCTGCCGATAGTGCGAACGCGGTCTCAAAGCCCCATGAATCCGCGATTGCCGAGCCGATAAAGGGTCCGACCAAGGCACAAACGCGCAGGGTACCCGCGATCATGGCGATCACCCGCCCGCGTCTGTCGATATCGCAATGCGAAGCGATATAGGACATCCGCCCGAGCAGGAACGAGCTGCTGCCCGCACCGTAGGCAAAGGCCGTAACGAGGACGAAATTAACGCCACCGGTCGTCGCGAACAGCGCGTAGGATGCGCCAATCAGTGCGACAGCGCCAAGCATCACGGTTTTTTCGCCGATCCGTGCTGCGATCATCCCGGCCGGTACGTCCATGGCCATCATGCCGAGGCCACGCAAGGCGACGGCAAATGCAGCTTGTGCCGGGGAGCCGCCCAGCGACAGGACGTAGAGCGGCAGTAGTACCGCAATCGCTTGAGAAGGAACGCCGAGTAAAAAGGCCGGCGTGTAAACCGCCGCCCACATGCCTCGGTGGGGTGAGGCTTGTTGCAATTTCGCTTAGCTCACCATCTATGAACGGCCAGCCCTAACCCTGTTCGGCCCGTCTCCACGACCGGCCCGCGCCAGCGCCCGACGTTTCAGGGTTCGACCATAATGTGCTCCTCGGTGAGGAGGATAGCCAAATCACTCGAGCCGCCCGTGGCGCTTCCACGAGCGGTTTGTCCCTCGGGTGTGGAGAAGACGTCGTCCATTGCCTGTTTGGAAGAAAACCAAACCTCGGCAACCCCGTCAAAAGGTTGATCATCGGTCGTGCACAGATTGATGCGATACTCGACCAAGCCCGGCCACTTCTTCACTTTCGGCGCATGGGTCTCGAGCCACCAAGTTTTAAATTCGTCGAAATCCATCCCTTGCGGACGCTTAAGGATCCCCAGTAACTTATACATCTTCGCCCCTCCTCATGATTTAACCCTAGGTTGTTGCCGGTACTTGCCGCTCAATGGTATGAGCTTGATGACAGAACTCGCAAATTTTGTCGCGCCTGAGCATCTTCTGGTCAAGGCGGTAAGTCCGCCCTGGTTTAGCTGGGCGATCGAGGATCCGGTCGAATCATATGTCATCGACGTCGAGGCGTGCCCCATCCACTATTTGAAGTGGCCAAGGCCCCGAGCATCGAAACCAGGGTTGTTATTGCTCCACGGCGGTGGCGCCCACGCCAACTGGTGGCGGTTTACCGCACCATTTCTGGCGCAAGATCACCCGGTCGCCGCCATGGATCTGTCTGGCATGGGCGACAGTGGTGTGAGAGACAGTTATCCGGCCGAGATCCGGGCCCGCGAAATGAAGGCCGTGCTCGACCATGCCGGGTTTGGTGATGACGCGTTCGTCATCAGCCATTCATTCGGTGGTTTCATGACGATGCGCTTTGGGATGGATTTCGGCGATCGGATAGCGGGCGCGATCATCGCTGACACCCCGGTGCGACGACCGGAGGAAGATAAAAATTTTCCTAACAAACGGCGCGAATTGACGCGACGATGGTACGCGAGCTTCGAAGAAGCCCTCTCGCGCTTTCGCCTGCTTCCGGATCAAGAATGCGCCAACGATTTTCTGGTGGAATTCGTGGCGCGCCATTCCATTGAAAAAGGTGAAGGCGGGTGGACTTGGAAGTTTGATCCTGGCGCCATGACCGCGCAGCGCTGGGGTGAGCCATTTCATGAATATCTTGCCAACATGAAATGTCGCACCGCTTTCATGTATGGCGAAAAAAGTGCCCTTATTGACGAAACGAATCTGTCCTACATCCGTGAAGTCCTGGGTCCGCGCGCGCCGATTGTGGGGATACCGGAGTCGCATCACCACATCATGCTCGATCAGCCCTTGGCGATGGTAGCGGCCGTGCGTTCTTTACTTGCGTCGTGGCTGTGATCGCATGATCTCGTTGAATTTACTTATACTTTGCGGTTCGACGTCTAAACATTCTTGGGGAGAAGATGATGGCTGCTCGTGGACCGCTTGTTGGC
>JBCCEV010000202.1:0-6224 GCA_039030125.1 Pseudomonadota bacterium
GGAGCTTGCGCCAGAAATCGCGGCTCACAAGTCGCGAGACATAATACTGACGTAACCTAACGCGGCTTTCACTGGCGGCATCTTCGACCCAAGGATTGATCAAAACCAAGCCTTGGGCGCTGATCTCATTGACGCCCATGGTAGCCGCCGTTGCCCCGTCACAAAGACCAAGCACCCACAGCTCACAGTGCTGCGGGAGGTGCGCTCGAAATGCCTCGGCGGCGCATTTCAAATCCGCCTGTAGCTGATCAAACTCAACGAAAGCGCCGAGCTGGTCACCCGTTCCGGGACGATCAAAGCGCATGGTGGCGATCCCTCGATCGTTAAGTGCGCGCGCGATACGCACAAACATGCGGTGAGTACCCACACGATACTGATTACCGCCGGTCACAAACATGACTGCTCTGCTGGTATTTTCTGGAATACCGAGCAGCGCAACGACGCTTTCCTCGTTGACGCGGAAAACCTGCGGCTGCTCGATCACCGGACAGATCCTGGCGCGCTAAATTGACGCGCGATGCTGCGTTCTATCTCGTCGGTTTCGACGTCGATATCCATCGCCCAAAATGCCGGCACCGAGAACAACTCTCTTTCGATTCGGCCCACTGCGAAAGGAAATGTCGTTTCCAGAGGTTCGATTTTAGGTTTGTTACGTTCGAGAACGTGAACCGTCGGAACCTCGCCCAGGGTCGAGGCATTAGCCGCGCAAATCTGTCGGTAAAGCTCTTGAGAAACTGGATAACCCATCACCTCGACCCGTCCTTTGCGCACCATCTCGTCGAGCAAATCCTCATGCGACTGCGGTTTCCCCTCAAATAAGGCGCGCGCCAAGCGGACCCGAAAAAACTCTGACAAATGTTGGCGACCGTTGGTGACCGGTTCAACCAGAAATAACTCGTCTATTTCGAATTTTGACGTGCGCAGTGCTTCGGCGAGCACCAGGGCGCCGCCACGCACGGCGACCGCCGAAATGGGCGCCTTATTTTCATCGATGAGCTTTAGGAACTCGTGCACGCTCGCGGCCCAATCCTGCAGATTGTAATCAATGAACTCCCCGCCGCTGTCACCGGTGCCGATATAGTCGGGACTTAACACCACGTTGCCCGCAAGCGCCAAGCGCTCGGCAAGCCGGGCAACAAAAGAGCGGCATTGGTTAAGTTCCTCAAACAGTGGCGGGGCGACAAGCACCAGCCGAGCTTGTGCATTATCTAGCTCCGGGCTGTAACGGACACAGAACACTTCGCCACGGGGCTGCGAGTGGAAAAACGCCTCAAGCCTCAATGCCTTTTTCAGCGACATACTGGGCGCGAATTCGCGACTAAGTCGCCTGCAGCTTTTTCTCTACGAGGTTCGTGAATGCACCCAAGGTTGCCAGCGCCTCAAGGGACAAATCGTCGGTTTCGATCTGTATTTCGAAGCGCTCCTCAAGGGCCATCATGATCACCATCAATGACTGCGAGTCGAGTTCAGGGATAGCACCGAAAAGCGGCGTTTCCCTGCTCCATCGGGAACAGCCCTCCAGACCCGTCGAGGAGCCGATTATTTCGGCGACCTGCACCAGCAAAGCGTTTTTGTTGTCTATGTTCAAATTCAACCTATGACTTAGCCGCCAGCAACTCGGCAAACCGCCGCGCCCGTGCCTCCCGGGAATGTGCGGCGACCAATGATGGCGCCACCGTCAAACGTTGCCGCGTATTTCCATCCTTGATCATCATTTCCAAGCGATCCCGAATTCCCCCAACATCGTCGGGCGACATCATATCCTTTAAACCAAGCTTGCCCAGCGCCTTGGCCGTTGCCCCCTGTGAGTCCACCAGGCAAAGCAATGGCCGGCCTGCGCGCGCATAATCATACAGTTTTGCCGGAACTTGGCGATTGAATCGGCTACCTTGAATTAAAACCAAAGCGTCAGCACTGAGCATTTCAGATAACGCTTCAAGTAAACCAACTCCGGGAGAAATCTCAACCACATCTTCAACCCCGAGTTTAGCAACGATTGCCGCATAGTGAGCCTCGGTACCCGAAGCTCTTAGCTTCAGTAAGGCCTTGTCGCGGGTGAATAGCCCTTCACTTTTTAAACGCGCAACAGCTTCCAAAAGTGGGGCAGCGTCACGCCCATCAGGATACAAGACCCCGCTGTGCAAAAAGGTAAAACGTTGTGACTTGCTAATGGCTTGGCCACGACGCTCTGCTTGTGAGAAGGTCTGCTCGTCATAGCCATTCTCGATAACGACGCTTTTAGCGCGGATCACCGCTCCATAACGCTGTTCGTAGTCCAATAGCGTATCGTCGGTAGTAAATATTAGCTGCTCGGCGCGGCGGACCACGACCCCTTCTAGCCATTTCACAACCCGTCTCGCCAGCGGCTCTGAGGGATGGCTTTCTAGAAGCAGTGGGTCGCGAAGTTCCGCGACCCATCGCGCTTTCGTAACCTTGCTTACAAATGCGCCAATGACGTGCGCGCTCGCGATCGGCGACGTTGTTACGACGAAACTTGGTTGGTGACGCCAAACGTGCCAGATCGCGCGAGGTATCGCGAAAGGTATCCACGTTGCCCAGCGGTCGGGGGTTGCCAAGATATCGGGATAGCGCCCGGCAATTGATAGGTGGCGCCGGGCATCGAAACCAAACGCCCGCTGTACCTCGACACCCGCTGGGATCGCCGAGTAGTAATCTTTACGCCAATCGGGAAGCGCTGCCTCGCGCACCGTGAGCACCGAAACTTGCCAACCGATCCGGACGAACTCTCGAGCATTACAAATGATCCGGAACACGCCGCTGCCACGATCAACAGGCGGGAAGTAAAACGCGATGAAATAAATGCTAAGCCCGCTCACAGAGTTGGGAGTTCCTCGTAATGGGGGTCGAATGGCGCGCGCAGATGGCGCTTTGCGCGAACCACCGCGCCCAACGGATGTGTGCGTCTAACGGCCTCGAAACCCCAATGGATCTGATGTTGGGATACCCAATCCTGTTTGTACGGATCATCGCCGCTTAGGAAATCGAGCGTGGCCACCGCGCCCCGCGCAAAAAAAGACTCGATCAATGCCGCCATAAGAATAGACCCGGGAGAGTAGCGGGAATATTGCGGGCGATAGGCCAGCTTAAAGACACTCCACGCTTCCCCGATTCGAAACCAGATTTGACCTGCTATCGGATCGCCGGTGCCGGAATATAGTATGCCAAGCTTAAGACGTGCCTCTGCGGCTAAGGTTTTGCACATTGCGCGAATAAATTTAGGGCTGGCCTCGGATTCCTTCCAACTTTCCTCATAGATCTGCTCGAAGTGATCGACCGCGCGATCCATATTTTCTCGGTCCTCAAACAGAATCACCTGGAATCCAAGCTCACGCGCGAGTACCCGCGGTTTTCTTCTCAGGACGCTTCTTAGAGCCCCGGGCCTTCGCGCCATATAGCTCGCGAAACTATCCCCTTCCACGTTTTCGAAGCGATTCACGTGGTGACCATAACGCCTAACCTCATAGCCGCGGGATCCGAGTCGTTCGAGCAGACCTTGCCACAGCGCGCCGAACCCCCGCAGCGGTGCCATCTCGATCAAGGGGAAATGCCGGTAATGATCAGACAAAAACTCCGCTAGCGCGTGACCTAGCTCCTGGGGAGTGGGGCCACCGGCGCTCGCCACTCGACACGGCGGCGCGTAAAAGGTTGAGTAGAAGTTGCTCATTGGACGCAACTTCACGGGTACGCCAAAACGCCTGTGTTCAAGAATCGGCAGCACTAGGAGCGCGCCCTCGGCGTCGTTTAAAACGACATAGGCCGAGCGATCTTGGCTCGTGAAATGTTTTTCGAATGCCACCAACCACGGCAAGGATACAAAGGGGTTGGCTGCAAGATGATCGGATAACAGCGCGCGAGCGGAGCTTGGCAACGCATCGATGCTGGGATATATGTCTGCTTTCACCATAAACGCCTGCATCGGAAAGATGCAGCAAGATAGCTGCCGTTATAATACATCTACCATTTGACCCGCTCTATTCCCCAACCGCAGCCGAGATGTCCACCCGAAAACTGCAACAACTGAACGTCGCCCACTTTGTCTACTTCATGGGTCACGGCGGACTTGAGAGCCGGATCAGACGGCTGATTGCCGGGTGGCACGATCTGAACGTTCGGTTTTTTATTGTCAGCTTCCGGGCACCTGAAGACGGAGATGGTAGCGCCGTGCTGCCAAGCAATGTGGAGCATATCGAGCTGGCGCTCGAACCAGGCGTTTACCTCTCCACCATACGCCGACTTAAGCGCTTATTAAAACAAAGCGACGTACATATCGCGCATACCCACAACTGGGTGACCATGTTCGAGGGCGTGATCGCGGCGCGGCTAGCGTCGACGCCAGTGATCCTGCACGGCGAGCATGGGGCAAAAATATTCGAAGCGGACCAGTTCAAAACCCACCGCGCACTCGCGCAACGTTTCGCTGGCTGGTGGACCAACGGTATCGTGTGCGTCAACCAACCGATCGCCACTCAGGTCTGCCGCCAGTGGGGCACCCCCGAGCGCAAGATTGAAGTCATTGAAAATGGCGTTGATATCAAGAAATTCGGGCCGAATCCCGCAATAAATGACGATTTCACTGTTGGCACGATCGGCCGCTTGGTCGAAGTTAAGGACTTTCCAACCTTGATCGAAGCGATGGCAAAGCTCAAAGAGAAATCCGTTAAAGTTCCGGTCAAGTGCCGCATTGTAGGAGCCGGTCCGGAGTGCAAGCGGCTAACCGAGCTCATTGATCAATTCGAGCTTGGTGACTGCTGCTACTTGGAAGGCGCCACGGACCAACCAGAGAGCTGGTATCAACAGTTCGACGCCTATGTAAACTGCTCCAGCTCCGAAGGCATGAGCAACACGGTGCTTGAGGCAATGGCATCAGGGCTGCCGGTGATCTGCTCAGACGTCGAAGGTCATCGCGCCTGGGTCCACGAAAACGAGAACTGCCTCTATTTCCGAAGCGGGGACGCAGCCAATCTTGCCGCTCGAATCGAAGAATTGGCGCTAAGCAAACCGCTGTGTAAAAAACTGAGCGAGAACAATCGGCGACGAGTGGAACTTGAGTACGACAATACGCAGTTTCTGGGACGCTACACCGAGCTCTATCGAAGAAAACTATTGGAAGCCGGTTTGGAATTCGAAGGGTTCAACCCCCTCGCCCCTTAAGCAGTGGTCGGCAACTGCCGGTCTACAAACACTCGAAACCACTCTTCCAACGCCAC
The DNA here is from genome assembly GCA_039030125.1 of Pseudomonadota bacterium. Lineage (GTDB taxonomy): Bacteria > Pseudomonadota > Gammaproteobacteria > JBCCEV01. Next base: position 5,229 of record JBCCEV010000202.1, read on the forward strand.
GAGCTGCCACAGCTCTCGATGGTGGTCAGCCTGGCCGTCACGGTGCTCGGTTAGCCAGCGCTGAGCGGTATCTGCACTAAATAAGCCGCGCTGCTTAAATGCGGTGGAATGCAACAAATCGGCGGCATACTCGTGGAGCTCCGTGCGAAACATCATCGCTAGCGGTGTCGGGAACCCAACTTTCTTGCGTTGTGTAATCGAAGGTGGCAAGTGCTCGCGCATGCAATGCTTGAGCAGAAATTTTTTGTTGCCTCGGTTGATCTTGTAGTGAACCGGCAGGTTTGCGCAGAACTCAATCAAGCGGTAGTCCAAAAACGGTACGCGCAGCTCCAATGAGCTCGCCATCGTCATTTTGTCAGCCTTCACGAGCAGGTTGTCGACCAACCAGGTGCGAACATCAAAGTCGAGCATTTTATTGAGCGGGTGGTCAATTTGATCGTTATGAACCACCGTCGCTCCGTGGCCAGATGTATGGAGAGCGCGCAGCTCATCGCTGACTAATTCGGCAACTTTACTCGGCTCGTAAAGCGAAACACCAAAATAGGCGCTTTCAATCGGCTTTTGCGCGAGCGCCACGTACTTGTTCAGCTTCGCATTGCCCAGCAGACCGAGCGGCGACTCTACAAGTTTACGCAGCACCTTGGGAACGCGCCGATAGCGGTCAATCGCCCACATGTATTTGTAGATATCGTATCCGCCCAACAACTCATCGGCGCCCTCGCCCGACAACACGACGGTCACATGCTGTTTAGCCAACGCCGAAACATAGTGCAGTGATATCGCCGCCGCCTCCGTCACCGGCTCGTCCATGTGCCACACATAGCTGGTTATCCAATCCCGGAAAAGCGTGGGTGTGACCTGGATCTCATGATGTTCAGTCCCAAAATTAGTTGCCACCTCCCGGGCGTATCCAGACTCATCGTACTGCGGGCCAAAGTCGTAGTTCACTGAAAACGTCTTGAGCTGCTGCGTGTGAAATTGTGAGAGCTGGGCAAC
>JBCCEV010000203.1:0-6042 GCA_039030125.1 Pseudomonadota bacterium
CCCATAAATATTCCCCCGGCGCGCGGTTTCGGGGTGACTTAAACCACCCAAACTCAGGATAAAAAGAATGGTCGCAATAATGTAGCTAGCGGTGACGACACCTGAGCTCATGAGCGTTCTACTTCCTAAACATTTGCAGCATGCGCTGCGTCACGAGAAAACCACCAGCGATGTTGATTGAGGCAATCAATATCGCAACGCCGGCCAGGATTGTGATGATCATCGAGCTGCTCGAGATCTGAAGCAAAGCCCCGATCACGATGATTCCGCTGATGGCGTTGGTCACGCTCATCAGCGGTGTATGCAGTGCAGGCGTGACGTTCCAGATCACTTGATAGCCAACGAAGCAAGCCAGCACGAACACTGTGAAATGAGACATGAATTCGGCCGGTGCGATATTCCCCAACCACCACAGCCCAATCGCCCCTCCGGCGAGCATCAACGCCGAAGCCGCGCCTTTTGGCAACCACGATTTTTTGTCAGTTTCCGACGGTGGCGCCGGTGCGGCAGCCGGCTTGGCTGGGGCCGCGGATAATTTCGGAGCCGGCGGAGGCCAGGTAATTTCTCCAGCGTTGATCACGGTGGCGCCACGGATGACTTCGTCTTCCATATCGATATTGATCACGCCGTCCTTGTCTGGCGTTAAGTCGGTCAACAAATGACGCAAATTTGTGCCATACAACTGGCTGGCTTGGGTCGGCAAGCGGCTCGGCAAATCCGTAAACCCGATCACTGTCACACCGTCGACTTCGGCGACCTCACCGGGTTTCGTTGCTGCACAATTGCCGCCCTGCTCTGCCGCCATATCGACAATCACACTGCCAGGATTCATTGAGGCGACCATGTCCGCCGTGATCAATTTTGGGGCCGGCTTACCCGGGATCAGGGCGGTCGTAACAATGATGTCGACTTCCTTAGCTTGGTCCGCAAATAGTGCCATCTCAGCCTTGATGAACTCCTCACTCATGACCTTCGCGTAACCGCCTTCACCGCCACCTTCTTCCTCGAACTCAAGCATCAGGAACTCCGCGTCCATGCTTTCGACCTGTTCTTTAACCTCGGGTCGCGTGTCGAAGGCGCGAACGACCGCACCCATGCTCTTCGCCGCGCCAATCGCGGCTAAGCCCGCGACCCCCGCACCAATGACGAGCACTTTCGCCGGCGGCACCTTGCCTGCCGCTGTGATCTGCCCCGTAAAAAATCGACCAAAGCGATTCGAGGCCTCCACGATCGCACGATAACCACCAATGTTGGCCATCGAACTTAACGCGTCCATTTTTTGGGCGCGCGAGATCCGCGGCACGCTGTCGACGGCCAGTACATTCACGCCTTTCGCCGCGAGGGCGCTCATTAGCTCCTCATTCTGCGCGGGCCAAATAAAGGAAATGAGCGTCTGATCTGCTTTGAGCAAATCAAGCTCGCTCATATTGAGTTGCGGGTGGTGCTCGGGCGCCCTGACTTTGAGGACAATGTCTGCGTCGGCCCACAGCATTTTAACTTCGGCAGCGACGGTGGCTCCGGCAGCCGTATAGGCGGTGTCCGGCAAACTGGCCGCGGCTCCGGCACCAGCTTCCACAAATACTTCAAACCCAAGTTTTATGAGATGGGTTACAACGTCTGGCGTGGTCGCTACGCGACGTTCGCCCGCATGAACCTCTCGAGGGACCGCGATCCTCATCCTCGATAACTCCCTAAGTTAGGTGGTGGCAAGGCCACAATTATAAGGGCCTGATGCGCAACAGCAATTCACTGATTGATGGCGATATCTGCTCGTTCGTCCTATATTGATGCCGTTAAATTCAAAAACATTCGAGCACCAAACCATGGCGGCAAAACGAGAAACGATCACCGAAGAAGAAAACCTCCGAGAAATTATCGGACAGCCGATGGATTTGGCGGTCAAAAAAGCCATTGATCATCTCGATAAACACTGCCAGGCATATATCGAGCGCTCGCCATTCGTTTGTGTCGGTACCAGTTCGCCCGATGGCGCCTGTGATGTTTCTCCCCGTGGCGACGCCCCTGGTTTTGTGCAAATCATTGACGAAAAAACGCTTTTCCTACCTGACCGGCCGGGCAATAACCGCGTCGACACCATGGGGAACATTGTTGAAAACGGGCACACCGGACTGCTCTTTTTGATCCCAGGCTTTCAAGAAACGCTAAGAGTGAACGGCACTGCCGAAATCATTCAAGACGAAGAGCTATTGACGAATGCGACGGTGAAGAACAAAACCCCTAAGGTGGGAATTTTGGTGCATGTTGAGGAAGCCTATCTGCATTGCGCCAAGGCGATAAAGCGATCGAAATTGTGGGATCCCGAGAGCATCCAAGATCGAACGGAAATGCCTTCGTTGGGCAAGATCATCTTGGAACAAACGGCACCACCTGAGGAGCCGCCCACAGAGGACGTGGTGACGCATGTTGATGAAGTCATAGAAGACAATTACAAAAACGAACTTTATTAACGAGCTTCCGGCGCTTCTCGATACGTGCGCCTGACGCTGCAGGATCGCGTCGCTAAGCATTCTCGAACTCATCGTTGTCCTCAACCGCTAACGCCGGTAGAGCGGCGCAAACAGCACAATCCATAGCCGATCAACAGAATGGCGGGAGGTTGTCCCACTCTCCATCGTCGCGCTATCCCCGTGCCTTAGGGTGGGTCAGCGACTACAAACCGGATTGCCCCACGGCGTCTAAATATCTATGAGAAGGTGCCGCCTGATTCAGCCAGCTCTTTTAGTAGTGGCGCGGGTTTCCACGACGCCGGGTCTTGTTCGGCGAACTCGCTAATGCGTTGAAAGACTTTGTCCAAACCAACCTGGTCTGCATAGAACATCGGCCCCCCAAGGTAGGCTGGTACGCCGTATCCATAGACGTAGATGACATCAATGTCACTGGCGCGTTGCGCGATGCCTTCTTCCAGAATCCAAGCGGCCTCGTTGATAAGCGCATACATCAATCGCTCTAACACCTCATCAGGCGTAATTGTCCGCCGCGAGATCCCCTTTTCGGCAGAGTACTCAACGATGAGTTTTTCAATCTCGGGATCGCGTTCTCGTGCGCGTGTCGCGGCGTCATACTGGTAGTAACCTGATCCCGTCTTTTGGCCGAAACGGCCGCGCTCACAGATCCGGTCGCTGATCTCGCAATAGCGTTCACCAGGCGGCAAGCTTGCCGGTAGCCCTTTGCCTTGACGAATGCGCCAGCCAACGTCGAGGCCCGCGAGATCAGACATCGTCAGCGGCCCCATCGCAAATCCAAGCTCGTAGATGGGGTCATCGACTTCATGCGGTAGGGCGCCTTCCTCCAGCATGTACTGGGCTTGCGCGAGGTACTTGTGAATCATGCGGTTGCCAACGAAAACCATCACAAACGCCCACCACAACACCCACTTTCTTAATCGCGCGAGTCACCGCAAGCGTTGTTGCCAGCGTTTCATGGCTGGTTTTCTCGCCGCGCACGATCTCAAGCAGTTTCATCACGTTCGCGGGACTGAAGAAATGCGTACCAATTACTTTCTCTGGTCGCTGGGTAACGGCGGCGATTTCATCGACGTCCAACGTCGATGTGTTGGACGCCAAAATGCACTCCGGTTTTGTTACTTCATCGAGACGACTAAACACTTCCTTTTTGATCTCCATGTTCTCGAACACGGCCTCGATCACCAGATCGACATCGGCAAGGTCACCGTAGTTGAGCGTCGGCGCGATTAAATCCATCCGGATGCCAACGTCGTCCATGGTCATTCGGCCTTTCTTCGCGGTACGCTCGTAGTTGTCCCGCATGGTCGCGAGCCCCTTGTCTAGAAACTCTTGTTCCATTTCCAGCAATACAACCGGGATCCCAACGTTCGCGAAGTTCATTGCGATACCGCCACCCATGGTACCGGCGCCGATGACACCTACCTTTTTTATGTCCTGAAGCTTCACATCGCGAGGCATATCGTCGACCTTGTTTGCCGCACGCTCGGCGAAAAAAATGTGACGCTGTGCCGCGGACTGCGCACTTTCGAGCAGCTCCTGAAAAAGCTCCCGTTCACGCTTCATGCCCTCGTCGAACGGTAAGGTGCAAGCCGCTTCGACCGCCGAGGCACAGTTTTGCGGTGCCAGGAACCCGCGGCGTGTTTTGCTCAATTTATTGCGAGTGTTTTCAAACAGCGTTGGATCGACGCTCGAAATTTTGTCGCTAAGGTCGCGCACTTTTTTTAATGGCGCACCGGATTCGACAATTGTCCGCGCGAAGGCAAGCGCCCCTTCAAGCAATTGGCCTTCCTCGACAATTTCGTCAATAACACCAGCGGCATGTGCCGCCTTGGCTGGTATTTGAGTGCCACCGCAGATCGCATCAAGCGCCGCCTCAGCACCGATCAAGCGCGGTAAGCGCTGGGTGCCCCCCGCACCCGGGAGCAGACCCAAATGCACTTCCGGTAAGCCCACACGCGCAGACGGCACCGCTACCCGGTAGTGGCAGCACAATGCGGTTTCAAGTCCTCCGCCAAGCGCCGTTCCGTGTATTGCTGCGATCACGGGCTTCTGTAAATCCTCTACAGCCTTCAGGGTGTCGAGAAAATGCGGCGGTTCTACAGGCTTGCCGAATTCCGAAATGTCCGCACCAGCAATGAAGGTACGACCTTCGCAGATCAACACCGTCGCTACGGTATCGTCGGCGGCGGCAGTCGCGAAATGTTCGCTCAAACCATGCCGGACATGCTGCGAAAGCGCGTTTACCGGCGGATTGTTAACGGTAACGATACCGATATCGCCATCTTTGCTGTATGAGACTGACTGCGTCATGAGAGTCCTTCCATATTTGATTCGTGGAGAACAAGCATCAAGATATTTGAAGTTGTTCAGACGGTTCAATAGGGACGTGTTCGCGCCCTACCGGCATTCCAGATCGCGCCGGCGGCTAATAGTGTTGGATGACTCGGCGCAAGACCCAGAGTCAGTAGCTCTCAGAGTCCCAGCGGATGATGGAGTGCATCGCTCAACGGGGCACGGTGCATGAGCAGCCTCGCCTAACTCTGCGATATCGCCCGCAGTTGCGCCCGGAGGCACATTTAACAGTACTTAGGCTCTGATTACCGGGGGCGTCGAAAATCCGGCCTTCGCACACTCATCTTCATACAACCGCAAAATCCGTCCAGCATCGAGAACGGTTTCTACCTTGCCGTCATCATCCAAATTTAAGTTCGCACCACGGATTGCAAAAAATATATCGGTCTGTTCCGTATTGTCGGCCAACACATGCAACGTGTGCACGGCGCCTGATGGTTCGAACAGATACGAACCAGGCCGATTGATGTCTGGGTATTCTAAGTAACGCCAGGCGCCAGCGGTGGTGTAAGCGTAAACCTCACCCGTGTGACGGTGACGCTGGATAGTTACACCGGCATCAAACTTGGTGCGGACCACCCACAGGCCAAACTCAATGTTGACCTGTAATAGCTGGAACAGAACGCCATCGGTGAGAGTTACCCAGGGTAATTCTTCGGTGCCACGGTGAAACGAGGCGGGAACGTGCGGCTCCGGTTTCGGGACTGCAGCCATTGTTGTCTCTCCCCTTAAATGAATCAGGTCTAAATTTAGTCCGCGCCTTTGTATTCACCCGCGATTTCGAGCATGTGAGGTTTAGGATTGAACTTACACAACACCGGGCCAATTTGATCATGATTGGAATCGCGAAATTTCACGAATGCGTCAGCGCTTTCCCAACGCATGGCATTGAATACCGTGCCGGTAGCGCGCTCGATACAAATTGTGTTGCCAAAAAACTCCGGCTGTTTCATCACCAAGTCTTTCGTGATTTGTTTCAATGCCGCGACACAATCGTCGACGGCGTCTTCACCCACCGGAAACTCAACAAGTACCACTTCCACAATCAGTCTCCTTGCTTATCAGCAGCCTGGATCGCTTTCCAAACGGTACTGGGGCGCACCGGTAACTCAGTTATTTCTACGCCGAAAGGCATCAAGGCGTCACATATCGCGTTGGTTAGGGCTCCTGAGACCGAGCTCGGTCTACCTTCACCAATTCCGCG
>JBCCEV010000204.1:0-5848 GCA_039030125.1 Pseudomonadota bacterium
CGTGAAGATGGTGGTGAAGTTAATTGCTCCGATCGCGATGGAAGAGGGCTTACGTTTTGCTATCCGCGAGGGTGGCCGGACGGTTGGCGCCGGTGTCGTCGCCAAGATCCTCGACTGATCTGGTAAGCAATCAACTATCAATAACGGTAATAGGTATCTAGAGCCAAATAGGTCGATCACAGATGAATGAACAAACAATAAGAATCCGGTTGAAAGCATTCGACCACCGTCTGATCGACCAGTCGACGAAAGAAATCGTCGAAACGGCCAAACGTACTGGGGCGCAGGTAAAAGGTCCCATTCCGTTGCCGACGAAGAAGGAACGGTTCACGGTATTGATTTCGCCGCACGTGAATAAAGACGCGCGTGATCAATACGAGATCAGAACGCACAAGCGTTTGTTGGACATCGTAAACCCGACCGAAAAGACAGTAGACGCCTTGATGAAACTCGACCTCGCTGCTGGGGTTGATGTGCAAATCAAGCTGAATTAACGGACGTTAAGACGATGAGTCTTGGATTAATTGCTCGAAAACGCGGGATGACACGGATCTTCACCGAAGATGGTGCATCGATTCCGGTAAGCGTTTTGGAAGTAGAGCCCAATCGGGTGACACGCGTAAAAAACGCGGAGTCCGATGGTTACCACTCTGTGCAGGTAACTACCGGGAGCCGTCACGCGAATCGTATTAACAAGAGCGAAGCCGGAGAATATAAAAAGGCGAACGTCGAAGCGGGGCGTGGCTTGTGGGAATTTCGTCTTGAGGCTGAGCCTGAAGAAGGTATGGCCGTTGGGTCGGAGCTTAAAGCCGATCTTTTCAGTGCCGGGCAAAAAGTGGACGTCACCGGCACCACGATTGGTAAAGGTTTTGCCGGCACCATCAAACGGCATCACTTCGCTGGCAAAGACGCAACCCACGGTAACTCTATCAACCACCGCACGCCTGGCTCTATCGGGCAATGCCAGACACCAGGGCGAGTGTTCAAAGGCAAAAAAATGTCAGGGCATCTTGGTAACGCTCAACGAACCGCACAGAACCTCGAAGTTGTGCGCGTGGATGTTGAGAGAAATCTGCTGCTCATAAAGGGCGCGGTCCCTGGCGCTAAAGGTGGTGATTTATTGGTGAAGCCCGCCCATAAAGCCAGCGCCGCGGACGGAGAGTCGTAATCGTCATGGAAATGCCCGTATTAGCCATTGATTCCGGCACGGCCAGCGGCAACGTTGCGGTGGCCGACGAAGTGTTCGCCCAAGATTACAACGAGCCACTAATCCATCAAGTGGTCACCGCTTACATGGCGCAAGCTCGAACGGGGAGCAAAAAGCAAAAAACTCGTTCCGAGGTCGCCGGCGGCGGTGCTAAGCCGTGGCGGCAAAAAGGCACTGGTAGAGCGCGGGCAGGGACCATCCGCAGTCCCTTGTGGCGGGGCGGCGGCCGTGCCTTTGCGGCGCGACCACGGTCTTTCGAGCAAAAGGTTAATCGCAAAATGTATCGCGGCGCGATGCGCTCGATTATGTCCGAGCTTGCGCGCCAGGACCGTTTGGTTGTGGTTGATGCCTTTGAGCTTAGTGAACCAAAAACCAAGCTGGCGGCAGAGGCCCTAGGTCGACTTGATGCCAGAGACGCATTAATCGTCGCTGAGGATGTCAGCGATAACCTGTTTCTCGCCGTTCGCAACCTACCGCATGTAGGCATTGTGGAGACTTCCCTGATAGACCCGGTAATTCTATTGGGTTATGACAAGGTGGTCATAACGAAAGCAGCGCTTGAGAAAATTGGGGAGATGCTGAAATGAACAAAGAGCGTCTCATGCAGATACTGCTCGATGCCAAGATGACGGAGAAGGCTGCGCGGATCGGCGATCGTTATAACCAGTACATGTTTCGCGTGCTCTCGGATGCAACTAAACCCGAGATTAAGGCGGCGGTAGAAGAGTTGTTTAACGTCAAAGTGGAATCTGTGAGCACTATGCGCGTACCCCCTCGTACGCGGCGCTTTCGAGGCCGAATGGGAGTCCGTAACGGCTGGAAAAAAGCCTATGTTCGGCTCAGTGAAGGCCATGAAATTGATTTCATGGTTGCAGGATAAAGGAGCGGCACAACCATGGCACTAATGAAAGCTAAGCCGACTTCCCCGGGGCGCCGCGGCGTCGTAAAGGTCATCACCGATGATTTGCATAAGGGCGAACCGCACAAAGCTCTATTGGAGACCAAAGCGAACAAATCCGGCCGTAATCATCACGGTAGGATCACGGTTCGCCATCGCGGCGGCGCGCACAAGCGCCGTTACCGGCGCGTGGACTTCCGGCGTCGCAAAGACGGCATCAATGCGACCGTTGAGCGCATCGAATACGACCCTAATCGTTCCGCGCATCTCGCTTTGCTGTGTTACGCCGATGGCGAGCGGAGCTACATCATTGCTCCCAAAGGAATCAAGGCGGGCGACACCGTGCGCTCAGGCGCAGAATCTTTAATCGCTACTGGCAACTGCTTACCGCTGAGAAATATTCCAGTGGGTTCACTCGTTCATTGTGTGGAGCTGAAACCGGGAAAAGGCGCGCAAATGGCTCGCAGTGCGGGCGCGTCGGTGCAGTACCTGGCACGCGAAGGCGCTTACGCGACCTTGCGTATGCGCTCGGGTGAGATGCGCAAGGTGCCAATCGAATGTCGCGCGACGATAGGCGAAGTCGGAAACTCTGAACATTCCTTGCGCTCGTTGGGCAAAGCGGGGGCCAAACGTTGGCGGGGTGTGCGACCGACCGTGCGCGGTGTCGCAATGAACCCAGTTGATCATCCTCATGGCGGCGGTGAGGGGCGTACTTCGGGGGGGCGTCATCCTGTCAGTCCTTGGGGGCAACCCACCAAAGGCCATAAGACTCGGACCAACAAGCGCACCGACGGCTTGATTGTGCGCCGACGGAGCAACAAGCGCTAAGCGCGGAGATCGGTTATGCCACGCTCAATTAAAAAAGGTCCTTTTGTCGATCATCATCTTGTGAAGAAGGTCGCAGAGGCGCGCGAAAAAAACGATAAGCGACCCGTCAAAACCTGGTCGCGCCGTTCGATGATCATTCCCGACATGATTGGGCTCACCATCGCGGTACACAACGGTCGTCAACATATGCCGGTGTTCATTACCGAGAATATGGTGGGACATAAACTGGGAGAGTTCGCCGCGACACGCACGTTCCGCGGACACGTCGGCGATAAGAAAGTGAAGTAAGACAGATGGCTACTTACGCAAAACTTCGCAACGCTCGGATCTCACCGCAGAAAGTCCGTCTGGTCGCCGATCAAATTCGCGGTTTACCCGTTGAGAATGCGATCAACATCTTGAGTTTCAGCAACAAGAAGGCAGCGCCGATTGTTAAAAAGCTCTTGGAGTCCGCGATTGCGAACGCGGAACACAATGACAGCGCCGACGTAGATGAGCTTAAGGTCGCAGAGATCCACGTCGATGCCAGCCTCACCATGAAACGTTGGCGGGCCCGTGCACGTGGGCGCGCTAATAAGATCCTGAAACGCGGCAGCAACCTAACGATTGCTGTGGCAGAAACTGAGCAATAGTTATGGGTCAAAAAGTACATCCCTATGGTATTCGCCTTGGCGTCATTAAAGATTGGACGTCAACCTGGTATGCAGATACCGGACGCTACGCCGAGTACCTGAACGACGACTTGGAGGTGCGCGACTATCTGCGTAAGAAGCTCTCGCACGCTTCTGTGAGTCGCATCCAGATTGAAAGACCAGCCAACAACGCCCGGATCATCATTCATACCGCCCGCCCGGGTATTGTGATCGGTAAAAAGGGCGAAGACATTGAAGCGCTTCGGAAGCAAGTCTCAGCGATGATGGGCAGCCCGGCGCACATCAGCGTCGAGGAAATCCGCAAGCCTGAACTCGATGCACTGTTGGTGGCCGAGTCCATCGCGCAACAGCTAGAGCGGCGGATCATGTTTCGCCGGGCAATGCGTCGCGCGGTTACCAATGCCATGCGGATCGGTGCCGAAGGCATCAAAGTGAACGTGGCGGGCCGTTTGAACGGTGCTGAAATCGCGCGCTCGGAATGGTATCGCGAGGGCCGAGTTCCGCTACATACGCTGCGCGCCGACATTGATTACGGCACGGCCGAGGCCAACACGACTTATGGGGTTATCGGGGTCAAGGTTTGGATCTTTAAGGGCGAAATCGTGTCCCAAGTCGAAGAAGTTGAAGAAGAGCCCGCGCCAGAGGCGGCGGCTTCCTAGATGGTGGCTTAGAAAATGCTCCAACCAAAAAACACAAAGTTTCGCAAACAGCAGAAAGGCCGCAACCGCGGTTTGGCACTTCGCGGCGCGCGCGTAAGTTTTGGCGAATATGGTCTTAAGTCGCTCGATCGCGGCCGCGTCACCGCGCGCCAGATCGAAGCAGGACGACGCGCGATCACTCGGCACGTTAAGCGCGGCGCGAAAGTTTGGATCCGGGTGTTTCCTGACAAGCCCATTACCAAGAAGCCATTGGAAGTACGACAGGGCAAGGGTAAGGGCAACGTTGAATACTGGGTCGCGGAGGTCAAGCCAGGGACAGTGCTTTTTGAAATGGAAGGGGTAGCCGAAGATGTTGCGCGTGAAGCGCTGCGCCTCGCGGGCGCCAAGCTTCCCGTTAAAACGGCTTTCGCCACGCGTACGGTGTTGTAAATGAATGTAGAAGAAATTAGGGCGAAGTCAGACACGGAACTCGATGAGCTTCTCATTGAACTGCGGCGCAAACAGTTCGATCAGCGGATGCAGCGGAGTTCCGGCCAACCTGCGCGCTCTCACGAAGTGACGGGTGCCCGCCGCGATATCGCGCGCATAAAAACGGTCTTGAATGAGCGCCGTGCTGGAGAAGAACAATGAGCGAAGCTGCAGAAAAAGAGGCCCGTATGGTCGTTGGCCAGGTCGTCAGCGTCGGCGCGAATAAAACCATCTCGGTGATGATTGAACGCAAGGTCCCGCATCCGTTTTATCGCAAGTTCGTGAAGCGTTCGACCAAACTACTTGCCCACGATGAGAACAACGACTGCAACGAAGGTGACACCGTGGCGATCGAAGAATGTCGTCCGATTTCCAAGCGCAAAAGCTGGCGCTTGCAAAGCATTATTGAGCGCGCGACGCGTGTTTGATCATTTGAATTATTGCTGATTACGCGCAGGAAGAATTGCCATGATCCAGATGCAAACAATGCTCGAGGCCGCAGACAACAGCGGCGCGCGGCGGGTGATGTGCATCAAAGTGCTGGGCGGCTCGAAACGCCGCTACGCCAATATTGGTGACATCATCAAAGTCACCGTTAAAGAAGCGATCCCACGCGGCAAGGTTCGTAAGGGGGAAGTTTTCAATGCGGTGGTCGTGCGTACCAGAAAAGGGGTGAGGCGACCCGACGGCTCGCTGATCCGCTTCGACGGTAATGCTGCCGTATTGCTCGATAAGCAGTTGCAACCTGTGGGCACTCGAATTTTTGGCCCCGTGACTCGTGAGCTCAGGACCGAACGCTTCATGCGTATCGTGTCTCTCGCGCCAGAGGTCTTGTAGAGGATATACGATGAACAAGATCAGAAAAGGAGACGATGTCTTCGTACTAAAGGGCCGCGATCGTGGCCGCCGCGGTACGGTGCTCAAGATCCTCGATGAGGAAAAAATCATCGTTGAAGGCGTCAACATGATCAAACGCCATACCAAACCTAATCCTCAGCTCGGGATCGCCGGCGGTATCGTCGAGAAAGAGGCGCCCGTTCAGATCTCAAACGTGGCGTTGTTCAACCCTGTCACGCAGAAACCCGATCGGGTGGGTTTCCGTTATTTGGAAGACGGCCGCAAGGTGCGTTTCTTC
>JBCCEV010000205.1:0-5846 GCA_039030125.1 Pseudomonadota bacterium
AGGCGAAATTCCGTCATTACATCATTCTGAATATCATGACGTCGTCTGTGGCGCGGCTTAGCGATAGCCGGGTCCAAATCTTGATGGTGCGCTTTTACTTCTTGCAGACAAACAACATCAGCGCGTTGTCTGGCAAGCCAGGCGTAGAGTCCCTTACGATGGGCAGCGCGGATACCATTGACGTTTATGGAGATGATGCGCACGATTTGCAAAGATCCTGTTCGTTAAAGTTCCTCACACAGGATGGTTATCATAGCGCGCAATCTAGCGCCGGGAGTGAACGTGCAAGCCTATCAACGTGCTTTCATTGAATTTGCCATTGCGCATGGCGTTTTATGCTTTGGTGAATTCACCTTAAAGTCGGGGCGCGTCAGTCCGTACTTCTTCAACGCCGGCCTGTTCAATAGTGGTGCAGCCCTGGCCGAGCTTGGTGATTATTACGCGGCTGCCGTGGTCGACACCCAGCTTGAATTCGACATGATTTATGGGCCGGCCTACAAAGGGATCCCCTTAGCAACGGCACTGGCATTAGCACTGGCCAGCAAGCACGGGTACAGCTACCCAGTAGCCTTTAACCGCAAGGAAATTAAGGACCACGGCGAAGGTGGGAACACATTCGGTGCGCCGCTTGATGGCCGGGTGCTGATTGTTGATGATGTCATTTCCGCGGGCACCTCCGCGCGGGAATCGGACACCATAATTCGTGCCCACGGTGCGACTGCGCGGGCAATGATTATCGCCGTCGATCGCCAGGAGCGCGGGGCCGGAGAGCGCTCGGCGATCGCTGAAGTGCAAGAAGATCTGGGTCTCGAGGTGGTTAGCATCGTCAAGCTCGCCGACATCCAGAATTATTTGCACAGCGTCGGGCGTGAGGATGAATGCAACGCAATCATTGAATACTCACGCAACTACGGGGCCTGATGGGTTTGAGGTTCAGGTCACATTCAGCTTGCGCTAGTATGTTGGGCTTCCCTTCTTAGCAAGACGGGTCTAGGAAAGATGCGAAATTTAGTCATTTTAAGCTTTGTGGGTATCGTCACGCTTGGCGCTCAAAATAGTTTTGCGGCATTCAAATGCTGGAAAAACGAGGATGGCGTGCGCGAATGCGGCGAAAAAGTGCCGCCGAAATACGCGCAACAAGAGTACGAAGAGCGGAGTAAAGGCGGGCTAACGCTCAACAAGTCTGATCGCGCTAAAACGATGGAAGAACTTGAAGTCCAACGTGAGAAAGACCGGCAAGCAGAGCTTGAAAAAGTTGCCGCCAAAAAACGCGCGGCCGATGATCGGGTCCTGCTCGATACATTTTCCTCAGAAGACGACATCCTTATGACCCGTGACGGACAGATCTCACACGTCGAATCACAAATCAAAATTACCGAGTCCCACATCCGAAAACTGCAGCGTAATCTTGATCAAGAAATCGAGCGTGCGGCCGACTTTGAGCGCCGTGGCAAGGCGCCGTCGGAAGAAGTGTTGGCAAACATTGAAAACTACCGGGATCAGATTACCGCGCAGCAAGAGATCATAGACACCAAGCGCGACGAGCAGGCCACCATTAAGGCGCGGTTTGACGATGACCTTAATCGCTTCAGATCCCTAAAGGGCCTCAACTAGACTCTGGCGACGCCTTATTCGATTAGCGTCCCGATCCCGACGTCGGTAAACAGTTCGAGCAACACGGCATGCTCGACGCGCCCGTCAATGATGTGCGCCCGCTGCACACCACCGGCTAATGCCTCCACGACGGCATTGATCTTGGGCATCATCCCTTCTGATATCGTCCCATCCTCAAGTAATCGCGGAACCTCATTCGCGCCAAGACGGGAAATGAGCTGGCTTTGCTTATCGAGCACGCCCGGGGTGTTGGTTAAAAGAATTAGCTTCTCCGCACCCATCTCCGAGGCGATCTTACCCGCCACCAGATCGGCGTTGATGTTGTAGGACAAGCCGTCGGGATCCGCACCGATCGGCGCGATCACGGGAATGAAATCGCTACCGGCGAAAAAGGACAGGACCCCGCGATCGACCTGTGTGACTTCACCTACGTGACCCAAGTCATCCGCGGCAGCGGCGGTGTTCGCGGTCGATAATTTTCGAGCGGTTAGCAGGCCGCCATCCTTACCCGTGAGGCCAACAGCGCGACCTCCATTTGCGTTAATAAAGTTAACGATGTTTTTATTGACCTGGCCGCCGAGAACCATTTCCACCACGTCCATGGTTTGCGCATCGGTCACGCGCATGCCGTCAATAAACCTTGACTCGATACCCAGTCGTTCAAGGAGCGCGCCTATTTGTGGCCCGCCGCCATGAACCACGATAGGTTGCATCCCGACTAACTTCATCAACACCACGTCGCGCGCGAAGCTGGCTTTGAGCTTGTCATCGAGCATGGCGTTACCGCCGTACTTGATCACTACGACGCGACCTTGATAATTGCGGATGTAGGGGAGCGCCTCGGTGAGGACGCGTGCGATCTCCAGCGCTTGATCGTGATCTAACGGCGTCATGGCAGGCGCGCTAGAAGGGCAGGGATAACGAGCCGTCGATGCCGAGGAGCAAGTCCCGAAAGCGTTCTTTAACCGAATCGAGTGCAGCGTCGTTGTCGCCTTCGAAGCGCAACACCAAGCAGGGCGTCGTGTTCGAAGGCCGAATCAAACCCCAGCTATCCGGGAAATCTACACGCAAACCGTCAACGGTAGTAATTTTGCCATCCTCAAAATTAGCCACCTCCAAAACCTGGGTCATGAAAGGCTGATGCTGCTCCTCGGCCATATCAATACGCAGCTCCGGCGTCGCCACGCCATCGGGTAGCGCTGCAAAGAGTTCCTCAGCACTCGCGCCAGCATTGACAATAATTTCCACCAGACGCGCGGCTGCATAAATTGCGTCGTCAAATCCGTACCAGCGCTCTTTAAAGAAAATGTGCCCACTCATTTCACCAGCCAACAGGGCACCGGTTTCCTGCATTTTCGCTTTGATTAATGAGTGCCCGGTCTTCCATAGCAATGGCTCGCCACCGGCCGCTTGGATTTCGTCGGCCAGTAATCGTGTGCATTTAACGTCGAAAATGATTTTTGCGCCCGGGTTGCGACCGATGATGTCTTTGGAGAACAACATCATCTGACGATCGGGCCAAATCACGTTACCCGCGCCATCGACAACACCTAGGCGGTCACCGTCGCCGTCAAACGCCAAACCAAGGTCCGCGCCCTCGCTCGCAACAGTATTGATGAGGTCAACCAGATTGTCCGGTTGCGATGGATCCGGGTGGTGGTTGGGGAAATCTCCATCGACCTCGCAGTACAGCTCAACCACGTCGTGGCCGATTGCCCGCAGCAGGTCCGGCGCAACCACGCCTGGGACACCATTGCCACAGTCGACCACAATTTTTAGCGGGTCTCCAAGGGTCACTGGGATCTCTTCGCTAATCCGCCGAATATAATCTGGCAGGATTTCCGTCTTTTGAACCGCTCCGCTGCCTTCGACAAAGTCTTCCCCATCAATGCGCGCTTTGATGGCTTGGATCGCCTCACCGGAGAGTGTTTCTCCGTCAAGCACTATTTTTAGGCCGTTGTAGTTGGCCGGGTTATGGCTACCCGTCAACATGACCCCACTGCGCGCATCCAGATAGTGGGTAGCAAAGTAAAGTACTGGGGTCGGTGCAAGCCCAATGTCGATAACGTCACGACCTGACTCCGTCAGACCGGCGATAAGTCGCTCGCTCAAACTGGGGCTTGAACCACGGCCATCGCGAGCGACGACCACCGTCGATTGATCGCGAGCGGCGGCTTCTGCGCCTAACGCGCGACCTATTTTGTAAACGCCTTCGGGCGTAAGCGTCTCACCGACTATCCCGCGAATGTCGTAACTGCGAAAAATGCTGGTGTCGATGGCCCCGCCCACATCAAGATCAGCAGCCGTGTCCTCATCGAGCGAAAGCTCGGGCAGGTCCAAATCGAAATCAAGCTCGCCATCGGCCTCAGCGCCATCCAACTGCGGTGGTGCGTCGTCGCCCGATTCGCCTGCCGCCATGTCGCCAGGCGGTTCCAACAAATCGTCCTCGCCCAATCGTGGTTGAGGGTCATTGTCCTCGGCCGCTGTGGTCTCGGGCACCTCCGGCTCCTCGGTGGTGGCCTCAGCGCTCGAGGGGACGGTCGGATCATCGTTGCCTTGATTGGGCGCGGCGGCAAAAGTTGTGGCGTCTTCTTGATCAACCTCATCGGTAACCGGCGAGACATCGGTGGTGTCTTCGTTGGCGCTGGCGCGCCCGCCTAGGCCTGGCACCAGAGATTCCAAGCCCGGATGCGCGCCATCCATGATCGCCAATATCGCGCCCTGATAAACCACCGTCTCCGGACTTTCGCTGGCGATCGTGACCCCACTGCCACGCATTCGCAACGCCAGACCACCACCGAAGAGGAGCGCGATCAGCACACCGAGCCCCGCGACCCAAACCGTTGGACCGCCACCGCCACTGCCTCCCGATTCGGGCTTTAGCACAACGTCGAACCGGGTTCCGGTGACCTTGGTTGAAGCTTCCAAACCCACTTCTTCAGGTGCTGAGCCCGCTTTGGCGATCACAAACGGCGCGCCGCGATCGGGACTCTGTTGCAAGGACACGAAAAACCCGTCGGGCGGTGAAAGCGATAACTCGCGCGTGATGACGGTGGACCTGAGACTCAGATGCGCGAAGCCTAAAACCTCAACCGCCGGCTCTTCACCCGCGCTAGGCGCGGGGCGGGTAATTGGCTCAACCAGCGCGACATGCTCATCGGGCTGGCCATTGCGATGGAGCTCCGCGTCGACGCCATTTTCCTCGCGAGCCCGTCGCATCATGGCGATCGTCGCGAAGGTGACCGGTGGCGAAGCCGAATCATCGACCTGCAGATCGCCATCAGGGAAAAGGCGCAGTTGCATGACGTATTCGAGATCCGGAACAAGCTGTTCGCCAAGGCCGGCGAGGGCCGCGGCGTTAGCGTCGCTCACCGCCGCAATCACTTCTGGATTCGCAGCGATCTCTCGAAGCGCCACCCGGTAGGGCGCGAGGCTCTTGGCCAAGCGTTCGGCGAAATTCTGCGCCTGCCCGCTGAGCGCTTCCAGCTCGGCATCACTCGCGCCCGATCCACCACACCCGCCGACGGCAAGCACCAGGGCTATTGCGGCGCCTGCAAGCAAGGTCCGAAAAGCAACGCGCTGAGCGGTTCGGTATCGCATAAATCAGGGAAACGAAATGATCTAAATGACGGATTCTACAAAGCTAGGCGAGCGATTACACCTCTGGACAGGTGACCGCTCTATAGCGCTCGGCAACGATCGCCACCAAATGGCGCGCAAGTGGACCTTTGGGCTGACGATCGAGCTCAACTTCACCATCCGACCACACCACGACCAACTCGTTGTCGTCGGTGTTGAAACCACGCCCTTGCCCGACCCAATTGGCAGCGATCATGTCGATACCCTTACGGACCAACTTGTCGCGGGCGTGGACCAACAGTTTTTCAGTTTCCGCCGCGAAGCCGACGGTGAAAGGGCCCGGCTGCTGCTCGGCCACCGCCGCCAATATATCTTCGTTGCGCACCAGCTCAAGCGTGAGGGCAGCGGCGGTTTTTTTGATCTTTTCGGGATTTTGCGCGACGGCCCGATAGTCGGCGACCGCTGCGGCGCCAATAAAGATATCGATCTCTGGGCAGCGGCGCATCACCGACTGGTACATTTCCTGCGCGGTAATGACCTTCTCCACGAAGACCTGATCGGGAGGCTCCAAGTGCGTTGGTCCGGAGATCAAAGTGACCTCGGCGCCGGCGTCTCGCGCCGCCTCGGCCACGGCGAAACCCATCTTGCCCGAG
>JBCCEV010000206.1:0-5845 GCA_039030125.1 Pseudomonadota bacterium
AATCGCCGCTTCATAAGTCTTGAATCTTAGTAAGTTATCTAATGTATCTTAGATTAATTCTATATAAATACTATAACACTATGAAAAATATTGAAATAGTAAGATCAAGGGCAGGCAAAATAGGCCCGCAATCACATCATCGAGCATGATCCCAGTGCCCCCAGAGACCTGACTATCGACATATTTTATCGGCCACGGCTTCACAATATCGAAGATTCTAAAAAGCACAAAAGCCACCGCCAATTCCAGCGTATTGCCGCACAAAGCCGCGGCGACCAGGAATCCCACGACCTCATCCCACACAATCGCCCCGTGGTCGTGCACCCCCAGCGCGTCGGCGGTTCTGCCGCAGGCCACGACCCCGAGCGCATAAAGCGCCAAAACGGCAGTGCCATAAAACACCGCTGTTAGCGTGCCTAGTGGAATGAACAACACCACGCCAATCAAGGTGCCAAAAGTGCCCGGCGCCTTTGGTGCCAACCCACTACCGAAGCCCAATGCTAATAGATGCCCCGGATCGCGGAGCATCGCAACGGTTGGCTTTGAAGTCACTTCGACGCTTTTGTTTCGCGGGCCCGGAATCGCGAGTACAGCGCGAGTTTATCGACCGTCAGCGGCCGTTCCACGCGTCGCCCGTCGATGATCCATGTTGGATAAGCAGCAATCTTTTCGATCTCGCACTCCGTAGCGCGAGGACCTTTGGGACCTGCCGGAGAACATTCAACATAAGGCAGTTTGTCTGCAAGAGGCCCAAACATGGCTTTCTGCTGCCGGCAGTTTGGACACCAAGATGCGCCATAGAATTTCGCCCCGGTGTCGTTCAGGTGTGCGACCAATGCCTCGACGTAAGGATCGACCACCGCCGGTGCGGCAAACCAATTGGTCGCGTTGGCATGCATCGCGACGGCAATCAGTAGGGCAAACGCGGTGGAGGTGAACCGGGTCTGCATCACATTTCCTCCACTACTGGAGCGCCAACTCAGCGCAAAGGCAATGGTCATGAGGAGCGCCGATCCCAGGCAATAAGCGCACAGGGCGTCGATCAACAGATACGAAACGGCGGTGAGGTAAACACTAACAATGAAGCCAATCGTCGATAGCGTCGTGGTGCGGCGCCAACGCTTGCGCGGGTCTTTTTCGCTCAAAGCGATCGCCAGAAGCAGGCCATAGGCGCCCAAGCCCCACAGCGCCAATGGCAACCCCAGGAAGTTTGACCAAGCACTCGATTGCACGATGTCGCAAGCCGACTCGACACCGCAATACGGGAGTTTGCTCGCGGACATTGCCGAGCCAACGAGTATGGTGGTTAGAACGACCCCTAGCCCGGCGGTTGCCACGAGCGGCCAATCGCGCGAAATTTCCGCCTGCGCGGGAGCTGGCTCGCATTCGACCTTCCGGTTTTTCTTCTTTTTCTTAGCCTTTGCCACTACGAGCCTCCTACTAGCCTTGCACTGTGACGCCCGACGGGACACCATCGTCGCGCCGCTTATTATGAGGGTGAGCAATGCAACGATGCATCAAAGAGATCGCCACCGCGCTCGATTTAGATTTCGAAGGCGACGGGGCACTCAAAATTTCAGGTCTATGCGGCCTAACCGATAACTCCGAAAACTGCCTATCCTTCGCCTTGAGCGCGAGACACGTGAGGCAAGCCGCCGCAAGCCGGATCCCGGCCTTTGTCACCAAACCGAACCAACCGGTGTCCGGCAAGGTGAATATTTTTCATGACCATCCTGAGTACGCGATGGCGCTCATAGCGGGTCTATTCAAGCGCGATCGCCTAGGGCATGAAGATCCCGCAGTGCACCCCTCGGCAATCGTCTCACCAAACGCAACGGTCGCTAGCAACGTGTTTGTCGGCGCCAATGTTGTCATTGGCGACGAGTGCACGATTGGCGACGGCACCAAGATTTATCCCAATGTTGTTGTGCACGATCGCTCAATCCTCGGCGTTGACTGCGTGATCCATGCGAACACCACGATCCGCGAAGATTCCATTCTCGGCGACCGGGTGATCCTGCAGCCAGGTGTGGTTATTGGTGGCGACGGTTATGGCTACGCGCAGTACGGTGGTGAGCACGTCAAGATCCCACACCTCGGCAACGTGATCATTGAAAATGACGTCGAAATCGGTGCCAACACCACAATTGATCGCGGCCGGTTCAGTGAGACCCGGATCGGCAAGGGCACCAAGATCGATAATTTGTGCATGTTGGGACACAACTGCGCGACCGGTGACGCCTGTTTGCTGGTTTCGCAAGTCGGAATGTCCGGCAGTACTAAGCTGGGTGACCGCGTTATTCTTGGTGGTCAGGTCGGGACCGCCGGCCATCTCTCGGTCACCGACGACGTCACGGTGATGGGCCGTGGGGGGATCACGAACGATATCAAGGAACCTGGCGTCTACGGCGGATTCCCAGTCAAACCCGTCAGGATCTGGCGGCGCGCGGTGGCCCGTTTTTACGCAGGGCTCAGTGAGTAGGAGAAAGCACTATGAATAAATTCACTTACTCCGCGCTGAGCGCGCTGTTGTTTGCGAGTTCAGGCGCCATCGCCGGCTCTACAATCACCGAATGGGACGCCGTGCTCAACGCCAGCCAGCACCCGGAGAACTGGATCACCCACCACGGCACACTAGACGCGCAGCGATTCTCGCGATTGACTGAAATCAACCGCGAAAATGTCAAAGATCTGAAAGTTGCTTTCACCCACGTCATCGGCGGGATCGGCGGCGGTGGTGTGTATGAGCACGCCGGTTTGGAAGGCACGCCTCTGGCAGAGGACGGGTTTCTTTATGTCACTGACGGTTGGGGCGCGGTGTACAAATTCGATGTGCGCAACAACGGCAAGCTGGTTTGGAAAATGGACCCCGAAACCGATCGCGATTGGGCGGGCTCGGTGACTTGCTGTGGCATCGACAATCGGGGCGTCGCCTTGTGGCGAGACAAGGTGGTGTCACACACGCTAGATGGCCGGATCATTTTGACCAACAAAACCACTGGCGAAATCGAATCCGACATCCCGGTAGCGGATCCCGAGATCAGCGAAGTTCTAACAGCCGCGCCGTTGGTGATCAAAAACCATGTGATCACCGGCGTTGCGGGTGGCGAATTTGGGATCCGCGGCTGGTTGACATCGACCAACCTCGAAACCGGCGAACGGGCCTGGCGCACCTACACCATCCCCGCGCCCGGTGAGCCCGGTAGCGAAACCTGGAAGCAAGGCCCTGAGGATCACAGCAGCGATGCCTGGAAGCACGGGGGTGGACCAACCTGGGTAACCGGATCCTATGACCCTGGGCTCGACATGCTTTATTGGGGAACCGGCAATCCCGGTCCAGATTGGGATAACGAATATCGCCCCGGCGACAATCTGTTCACCGACAGCGCGCTCGCCCTGCAGGGCATCGATGGCGCAATGAAATGGTACTTCCAGTACACCCCGAACGATGGCTACGACTTTGATGGCGTCAACGAGCACACCTTGGTGGACGCGATGATCGGAGGGAAAAATACCAGGGCCATGCTGCACGCTGATCGTAACGGCTTCGTTTACGCGCACGAGCGCGAAACCGGCAAGTTTTTGTGGGGTAAACCATTCGTTAAAGAACTCAATTGGACGCCAGGTCTTGATCCCACAACCGGGCGGCCACTGAACTATGACCCCGAGTCAGACGTTCAACGCTATAACCCAGAGACCTCGCTGTCTCGGGATCATCAACAAAGCCGTTCCTGTCCAGGCAACATGGGTGGCAAAAATTGGCCACCCGCTGCTTACGACCCCGATCGTAATCGCTACTACATTCCCGTTATCGAGAGCTGCGCGCTGCACGTGAATGTGCCGCAGAAGCAAGAGTGGGTGGCACGCGAGTATTGGATTGGTGGTGGACCTAAAATGGGGCCGGTGATCAGCGGCAGCGTCACTGCCGTGGATGTCAACACCGGCGATGTGGTCGGTAAGCACGAGACAAAATACCCGATGCTCGGCGGCTTGCTGGCCACCAAGGGCGGATTAATTTTCACCGGCCTCCCCGAGGGTGAAGTCGTCGCTCTTGATTCCGACAACCTTGAAAAGTTGTGGTCGTTTCATACCAACACCGGGATCAACGCACCGCCGATGACTTTCGCCGTCGATGGTAAACAATATGTTGCGATCTTGGCGGGCGTTGGCGGCGCGTGGCCAAAGTGGTTCATCGCCGCGACGCCGGGGCTTGAAGAAGTTGAACCAGGACAAATGCTTTTCGTCTTCGCGCTTTGAGGACACACTTGCGACTTATATTCCTTTGTTTTGCGCTCTTCGCGGCGATGGCCCACGCGGCGGGACCAACGGTAGACGCCAAACCGCTACCTAAAGTTGATTATGGTTTGGCGACCGCGAAAAGAGCCAACTGCATGGGTTGCCACAAGTGGCACGGTGGTGGCGGGCCAGGCTATGGGGGCGCCGCGATCTCCCTGCGCAAAACGCAACTCAACCGCGAACAAATCGTTGAGGTCATTCGCTGCGGACGGCCGGGTACCAACATGCCGTACTTTGGCCGCCAAGCGTTCAAGCAAAAGCCTTGTTACGAGATGACCTTTGAGGATTTCGAAGGCGAGGAAGATAACCGCCCCTTGAAAGGGAAAATGTCGCTCAACAAGCGGCAAATGAACGCGATTGCAGACTTTGTCGAAGCCGAGCTCCAGGGTCGGGAATTGACTAAAGCGTATTGCCTCAAGTTCTTTGGAAAGCCGGCGCGGCAATGCCAAAAGATCGAATGATTGCTAACTAATATTTCAGTGCGAAAGCCGCGATCGGCCGCGCGAACCCTTTTAATGCAAGCGGCTCAAGCACTGTGGTCTCAAAGCGCCCGTCGAGACTCACCATGACCTTGCGGTCCAGCAGCACCTGGCCTGTTTCCGCTTCCCCGCACAGTCGCGCCGCAAGATTGGTGACATTGCCGATCGCCGCGTAATCGCGCCGCCCCTCGAAACCGATCATCCCGAGCGTCGCGTAACCCTGGGCAATGCCGCAGCCAAGACCGAGCTCGAATCCCCGTCTTCCCCACAGCTCGCGGATTGCGCCGAAAGACTGCTGCATCTCCAGTGCCATCGCCACCGCTTGTTCCGCCGGATTATCGATGGTCACGGGATCGTTAAAAAACACCATGATGGCATCACCAGCAAAACGCTCCAGCGTACCGCTATGGGCCAACACAATTTGGCCCATCTTCTCGTGATAGGCCGTCAGCATCTCCATGACTTCTTCGGGCTCGGCCTCATCGGTAAAGGCGGTAAAACCTCGTATGTCACTAAATACAACGCTGATCTCTCGACGGTGGGTTTCCAAAAGCTTATTGCCCTCGCCGACGATTGCCTCGGCGACCTGCGGCGAGAAGAAGCCTTTGAGGCGATCGAGGCGCTCAATCTGATTCACCTGATCATCAACGCGCTGCTCTAATGTTTGATTCCATTGAGCAAGTTTTTTTGCCTGCTCCGTTACCTCATCCTGAAGCGTTTTTATTCTGAGCAACGATTTAACCCGCGCCATCAATTCTTGTCGATTGATCGGTTTGGTAATGAAATCGTCCGCGCCGGCCTCAATACCCTTGAGCCGCTCGCTATCTGGGTCAAGCGAAGTACAAAGCACAATGGGTAAAAGCGCGGTTTTCGGATCGGAGCGAAGCTTTTCGCAAACCTCATAGCCCGACAAGCCCGGCATCATGATATCGAGCAGCACCAGATCCGGCGGGTCCTGCGCAATCGCCTGAAGCTTCAACTACCCTATCCACGTTCTTTGGCCCAAAGTTGTCGTGCAACTGCAAGAAGGCCATACCCAGTTTGTGCTCCAGCTTTTCAAAGGCTACTAC
>JBCCEV010000207.1:0-5843 GCA_039030125.1 Pseudomonadota bacterium
AAAATGGAGTTATCACATTGATCAAGAAAGCTTATGTCGATACCCCCGCGGGCCAAATGCATTATCGTTACTGCGGGCCCGAAGATCAGCCGCCCGTCATTTTCCTCCATCAAAATACCAGCGGCTCGATTATGTTCCAAAAAACCATGGAACAGCTCGACGGCCAGCTTCGTTGCATCGCCTTCGACCTCCCCGGCTTTGGTGAATCATTCGAGCCGCCCGCCTTCCAATCGATCAGTGAGCTAACGGCCTGGACCA
Organism: Pseudomonadota bacterium; assembly: GCA_039030125.1. Lineage (GTDB taxonomy): Bacteria > Pseudomonadota > Gammaproteobacteria > JBCCEV01. Next base: position 259 of record JBCCEV010000207.1, read on the forward strand.
TAGCCGCAATAGACGCCCTGGGCATTGAGAAATTTCATGTTTTGGGCAATCACACCGGCGCAGGCATGGCCGCCGAAATGGGCGCCCTGTATCCGGATCGTGTGCTGTCTGTAATGATGATCGGCCCGCTGCTGCTCACCCCCGAGCAAGCCGAACCCTTTCGCGAACAGTTCAGCGGCTCCGCCGGTCCCGATCACGACGCTGAATACCTAAAAGTCACCTGGGACTACCTCTACCCCTTGGGTGGCAACCTCGACATCGAGAACATGAACAATGAGTTCTACTCGGCACTGCGCGCCTGGCGATCAAGGGGCCTCATTTATGAGTGTGTGTGGGATTACCGATTCGATGAATTTATCCAGGCATTGGAATGCCCAGTGTTGCTGATGGCTGCGCCGGACGATGTCTTGCACATCGCCTTCGAGAATACCCGCAGGGCACTTCCCAACGCTCACGCGGTCGAACTGAAAGGCGCAAACTTCGAGCCCAACCTTGACCCTGAAGGCACCAGTAGTGCAGTGCGAAACTTCCTTGCCGCTTTATAGCGACAAAATGCTGCGGACCACCGCAACAATGGTGCGGCAGATCGGCTTATCGATCGCGATCATCACACTTCTCTGTGCACCTGCAGGTGCCCTGCCGAGCTTCTCGGGGAGCTGGCAAATCGACACCGACGTTTCCGATGAGCCAAAGAAAATCTTCAAGGGCAAACTCCGCAAGCGCGACTATCCGGTACCGCGGGTGCCGGGCGCCACGCAGCGAGACCGAACCTCGGTGCAAGTCACGCAAGCACGCTATTTTGAACTGCTTCGCGATAAACATGAGCGCAAGTCGAAAAAGGACTTGCGCCGCTTGGGCGCCGCGTATCCCTTGATTACAGCAACCCAACTCGAGATCGAAGAGCAAGACGACGGTTACCTGATTACTTACGACGAAGAACTCCCCCGCTTTATTCGTCCTAATCCCAATGGCCGGGTGTTTTCGGCAAAGGGCGATGAACTGGTTAAAGACGGATTTGGACATACCCTGAGCTATTGGGACAAGGAATACCTCAAGCTTGAAACCGACCTGCTTAACGGCGGCAAGGTCAAAGAAACCTTGGAACACAAAGACGGCGGTATCTATTTGAAAATCCGCCTGGAGATGCACATTCTCGAGGAACCGGTTGAACTAACCCGAGTCTTCCGACGTCGCGGCTAACCGCGTCGGAAAGACCCAACCGAGCCCCGCTCGAGGCGCCACCGGCGGCGTTCGTCAAGTAGCCGCCAAGCTTCGCCAAATGTTATAAACGCGCCCCTTGAGCGAAAGCACGATACTGGGGAGGCGTGGCCAACGATGGGGAGTGAACCCTTAGTCTTTTGGGGTTGGACATTCTTGGCGCTGTATATCGGCGTTATGGTTTTCTTTGGCATCGTCGGCATGCGCCGCGTTAAAGACAGCGACGACTTCGCGGTCGCCCGGGGTGCCTATGGTCCGATATTTCTATCTTTCGCGTTGGTCGCGACAACGGCAAGTGGCGCGACCTTCCTAGGGCTGCCGGGCTTGGCCTATCAAGTCGGAACCTCGTCAATCTGGTACGCGTATGTTTATCCGCTTGGGGTCTACATTGGCGTAATTATCGCCTTGCACGCGGTACGACGCGCTGGGGAAACCTTCGGTTCGCGCTCCATGCCAGAGTACTTGGGCGATCGCTTTGATTCTGATTTCCTGCGTTTGGCCGTCGCGATCTTCTCCATGCTGCTACTGTTTTATCTAGCCGCCCAACTCCTCGCTGGGGCGGTCATGTTTAATAACATGCTCGGCCTCGACAAGTTCTCCGCGCTGGTGGTGACGGCCGTGATCTTGGTGATCTACATTGCCTTGGGTGGAGCGCACGCCGATATTCTTACCGACGGTGTGCAAGGCGCCCTCATGCTCATCCTCGCCGTCGTTGTGCTGTGGATGTTCCTCACCGGCTTTGGCGTTGAAGGCGGTTTCAGCGGCATGATTGCCCGGCTCAGGTCAATCGATGAATCGTTGGTCACCTCAATCCATCCGACGCACCCGCTATTCAACTCGAAGTGGGATATTTTTTGTATATTCGTTGCGCATCTGCCGCTCGGTTTGCTGCCCCACATCGGCAATAAATTGTGGGCCCTGAAAGATAATCGCGACCAGGTTAAATTCGTCTCCATCTCTTTCGTATTTGGACTGTTGCTGCCGTCGTTGGCACTCGGCGGGATCCTGGCGCGAGTGATCGTCGGCGACGCCTTGTTCGAAGATGGCCGAACACCGAACGACGCGATCCCCGCCCTATTCATCGCGACCTTACCCGCTTGGCTTGCCGCCATGATCGGCGCGGGGGTGTTGGCCGCGGTGATGTCGACCGCCGACGGCCTGGTGGTTTCTACATCGCAAATCTTCGCGAACGATATCTTTCGACGCACAATCGTGCCGCGTTGGTATCCCGAGCGAGATCCCGCTGCTGTTGATCGGCAATCACTACTGATCGGGCGGATCGCCACCGTAATCGTTCTCGCGGGCGCGGTTGGCTTGGCTTGGAACACAAGACATATGAATATTGCTCTGCTGGTGTGGGCCGGGGTTGGCGGCATGATGGCGGCGACCGCCGGACCAATGTTCATGGGGATCTTGTGGCGGGGCACAACCAAAACTGGCGCGCTATGGGGTTTCGTTACTGGCGGTGCAAGCTTCATTGTCATGAAGGCTGGTCTGATCAAGGCGCAGTGGTTTGCGGGCGGTCCATTAGATGCGCCCGGAACCTGGCTTGCAGCTCAGGGCGTTAATCCCTTCGCATGCGCGACTATCGGGTGCATTTTGTCGGTCGCGACCGTGATCGTTGTTTCAATTTTCACCACCGCACCATCGGCGCAACACTTACAACGGGTATTTGGGGATTAAGGAGTTCTAATGAGCGGGAAACTTGCCAACAAATCGATATTGATAACCGGTGCCAGCACCGGCATCGGCCGGGCTTGTGCGCTGCGTGCGGCACAAGAAGGTGCGGCGGTGACAGTCGCGGACATCAACGATGATGAGGGACAGAAAACCGTTGAGGAAATCGCCAAAGCCAATGGCACCGCCCATTACGTCCGCTGCGACGTCGCTAAGGCGGGCGACGTCCAAAACGCAATTGCCAGCGCGGTTTCAAGCTATGAACGTCTAGATGGCGCTTTCAATAACGCGGGCATCTCCGGCGAATTCACGAACATTGTAAAAATGAGCGAAGAGAATTTTGATCGCACAATTTTGATCGACCTCAAGGGCGTGTGGTTATGCGTCAAATATCAGGTCGAGCAGTTTCTGAAACAGGATTCGAAAGGGGCGATCGTAAGCACCGCGTCCGTCGCTGGCTTGCTCGGAACGCGCGGCGCCACCGCCTACTGCGCCGCCAAGCATGGCGTAGTAGGCCTAACGAAAGCAGCAGCTTTGGAATACGCACGCAAAGGCATTCGCGTTAACGCGGTGTGTCCGGGCATCATCGAAACTCCGATGCTGCACGGCATGTCAGATGATACCGGGCTAGCGCTCGACGCATTCGTGGCTCAGGAACCGATGAACCGTCTGGGCGAGCCGCGCGAAATCGGCGACGCCGCCGTGTGGCTGCTTTCCGACGATGCGTCCTTCGTTACCGGGATCGCGATGCCTGTTGACGGCGGATATACCGCGATTTAACGGCCCTAGTTCACACGTGCGCTATCGCCGTGCGCGCCGTTGATCGTCCCATTGCTCTTGTGAGCAACTGTCTCTGGCTCTTGTTCTTCGACCATTAGGTCATCGAGCGACGTGGTAGCCGGGCCTGCTTCCTCGGTCTCGCTGACGATCGCTTCAGGACCCGACGCTTCGACGCTGACGCGTTCCACGTTGGTGCCGGATCGCTCGGCACTCGGCAAGCCGTGCTGCAGTTGCTCCAATTGGGGATTTTCGCCGTTAACGTCGCACAAGCTTTGCGCGCCATCTGCCATATGCTGATACACCGCGCGATATTGCGCCGTCATTTGTTCCAACAATTCCGCAGTGTCCTGAAAATGACTGGTTACCGAATCTCGGTAATCAGAATGTTGCTTTTCCAGCGCTTCAACTTTGCGTGCAGCGCCACGTTGATGCTGAGTCACGCGGGCAGCCACATAACCGAGAATACATCCGACCACGACGGCCGCGAAGCCGATGATAGAAATTTCACCAGACGAGAGGTAATACATAAAGCCCCTTAATTAGCGGCTGCTCCCGACAGCGGCAATAGTTCAGTTAGTCCCCATTCCCCTCTAAGCGTAGATTACTGGAGGCCGATGGCAAAGCCTGTGACCGAAAATTAAGATTTCCCTAAATCACGCCACTGAAACGTAAGACCCCGTAAGTGGCTGATGCCAAGCAGCTCAAAGCACCCCAGAACACTAGCCACCGCTGCTTCGCCCAGCGTCCGACCGAGAGGAAAATGACGCCAATAACGAACGTAAGTGCGATCGTTAAGTCGACCCACGCGAGCGTGGCCGCCGGCTCAGCCAGCGAACCGTCTGCTGCCATGCGATAGCGCACGAGAGTTAGTCTTCGAGTTTAGCTTTTTCGCGCGCCCGAAGTTCGCGGCGCATGATTTTGCCGGTCGTGGTCATGGGCAGCGCCTCAACAAACTCAATCATGCGGGGGACCTCATGTTTGGCAAGCCTGCTTTTTACCGATTCTTGTAATTCTGCAGCCAACTCGTCGCTGGGGGTTGTCCCTGGCGCCGGAATGATGAACGCCTTGATGACTTCGGTGCGGACCGGATCGGGAACGCCGATCGCCGCCGCCATTTGAACCGCGTCATGTTTTAACAACGCATCCTCGATTTCGCCGGGGCCGATCCGGTAACCCGAACTCGTGATGACGTCGTCACCACGTCCGTGAAACCAAAAATAGCCATCCTCGTCCATGTGCCCAACATCGCCGGTGATAAGCCAGTCACCGATGAACTTCTCCGCTGTCGCTTCGGGCTTATTCAGGTACTCGAGCAGCATGACGGGGTCTGGTCGCTGGCAGGCAATGTGCCCTTCGGTTCCGGGGGCAACTTCCTGGCCGTTGTCATCAACAATGGCGACCACTGAGCCTGGCGTCGCTTTGCCTAAGGACCCTGGTTTAGGCGGAAATAAATTTCCGTTATTGCCGAGCATTACATTACATTCAGTTTGCCCGAACCCTTCGTTGATGGAGAGGTTGAGTTCTCGCTGAGCCCATTCAAGCAATTCTTTGCCGACCGCTTCGCCGCCGGACAGCACCGCCCTTAGCTTCAAATTGTAGGCCGCCAACGGATCAGGGACTTGGCGCATTAGTTTCAGCATGGTGGGTGTAAGCAGCGCTAGCGTGACCTCGTGTTCATCCAAGATTCGATAGGCTTCCTCGGTCTCAAACCCCTTCATGGCAGTCGCAACAACCTTACAGCCGTGAAACCAACCCGGAAAAATCACGTCCATCAGGCCGGCCATCCACGCCCAGTCCGCTGGGGACCAAAGCGCATCGTTGTCCTGGGGGAAAAAATCGTAGATGAATTCTAGCGATGGCATATGACCGAGCATCATCCGGTGCGGTTGAACCGAGCCCTTGGGTAATCC
>JBCCEV010000208.1:0-5812 GCA_039030125.1 Pseudomonadota bacterium
ACAAAACAGCACAACCGCGCCAGCAGGGGATCGGGAAAGAACCCGCAAGTCGGACCAATCATGGTAACGCGAGCGCCCACTGGCATTGCCGCTAAAACGTCGTCGAGCGAATCATTGATCAACGTTGAACCGGTAAGGATCACGGCGTCACAAAGCTTTAACGCATCTAGATCGGCGGTAATTTCGAGATCGCCGTCTTTGCGCAACATGTGCGTTTTTCTTTCAATCACGGTAACCCTGATCCCCCGCTTACCAGCCTGCGCGACCAGCGATGGAAAGTTACCAACCATGCCGAGGTGGGCGGTTTTTCCCAAATCGATGCCGCCGACTGAACTCGTGGCAGCAGGCTCTTGGAAGGCGGCTCTACGATAAACGAAACGCGTGATGGCATTGACCGCCGCGATCCCAAGCGAGCGATCCGCTTCATCGTTGGATTCTAGTAGCGCGGCCAAGTGCAGCGGAGATTGGCCGATAAATGGCGTTTCGGCGAACTTCGCGGGCATGTTTTTTTGGGTATCGCCGAGCCAGGCGTAATAGAGGCCCGCACAGTCATCTTCGAGGCCCACCATGCCGAATTCCGGCGCGCCACCAACCGTTGGATTGGCCTCGGGGATCGCCAGCACGGAGACCTTGGGCAGGGTCAAGGCGGCGTCGGCGCGCCGGCACAGGCCAAGCAATTCCCGGCTGACGCTCACGGTTGAACACAAACGCTAAAATAAGGCATTACAGATGTGAATTTTGGCAATTAAGCGAAGCGCCGAGCTCACTTTTTCGCGCGCTCTGGGATTAGATTTGAATAAGCAGACCCTACCACGGCTTTGGTGCCCGCCGCTGACTCACTACAACGCTCAGGGGGGTATTGACGCCGCTCGGATGCGAGCGCATTGGCAACACATGGCACCTTATTGCAACGCGTTTTTGGTTCCGGGATCCACTGGCGATGGATGGGAGATGTCGGACGTTGAAATCAACGGACTGCTGAAGCTCGCTTTTGAAATTGCAGCGGATCTTGAATCAACACTGTTACTCGGCGCCCTAAAATCCGACGCGGTAAAAACTCAGAAACGCATCGAACAGATGCGTGGATTAATCAGCGCTGCTGCCGGAGATTCGAGCGTTGCCGGTTTTGTGATCTGCGCACCACATGGCGCCGAGCGGACTGAAGCAGAGATGGAAGATGCGTTTCGAACCATTCTGTCGATGCAGTTGCCGATCGGTCTTTATCAACTACCGCAGGTTACTGGCAATCGCTTTTCCACCCCTCTAGTGGCGCGCTTGGCCGGCGAGTTCTCCAATTTGCGTTTCATTAAAGATACCAGCGGGGAGGACTCAATCGCCAACGGCTTAGATAATTCACAAGGGCTTTTTCTGGTGCGCGGCGCGGAACTTGACTACAAAAAATGGCTTAGGGAAGCCGGTGGGCCGTACGACGGTTTTCTGCTCAGCACGGCGAATTGTTTTGCAAAACAGCTATTGGAAATCATCGCGAAGCAGCACGATGGGGATCTTCAAGGTGCAGCGTCGCTTTCCGATACATTGACTGATCTGGCCACCGCGGCATTTGGCGTGGTTGCCGAGCTTGAGGACGGTAATCCCTTTGCTAACGCCAATAAGGCCATCGACCACTTCATGGCGTTTGGCGCCGATGCGGATCTCAGTGAGGGTCCGAGACTGCATGCAGGCTCCCGTTTAAGTGCGGAAATTCTGGCCCGCGTTCGCGAAATACTCGACAAAGCTGGCCATTTGCCGCGGCAAGGTTATTTGACCTAGCGCCGCGATTGCCGAGAATAGACCCTTATCGACTAACGAGGTTTCTAAGTGAACGAACAGACAGGGCGCGATATTGATGTTGTTATCGTTGGCGCCGGATTCGCAGGTCTTTACGCCATCTACAAGCTTCGGTCGCTCGGATTCAGCGTCCAAGCCTATGAGCGCGGTACTGGTGTCGGTGGGACTTGGTACTGGAATCGCTATCCAGGCGCCCGTTGCGACGCGCCGAGTATGCAATATTCCTATCAGTTTTCTGAACAGCTGCAGCAAGAATGGGAGTGGCCGGAGAAGTACTCCTCGCAACCTGAAATCCTGCGTTATTTGAACCACGTTGCCGACCGCTTCGATCTGCGGCCACATATCCAACTTGAGACGAGTGTGGAGGCAATGAATTTCGACGAGACTTCAAATCGCTGGCAGGTCAAAACCAACCGCGGCGAGACGGTTTCGGCCCAGCATTGCGTGCTCGCAACCGGTTGTTTGTCGATTCGCAAGAAACCGGATTTCACAGGGCTGGATGACTTCGCCGGAGATTGGTATCAAACCAGCGCGTGGCCCCATGAACCGGTCGATTTCGACGGCCAACGAGTTGGTGTCATTGGCACTGGCTCCAGCGGTATTCAAGCGATCCCTGAAATTGCCAAATCCGCCAAGACCCTCAAAGTGTTTCAGCGTACCGCGCAATTTTCCACGCCAGCGGGTAACGGCCCTATGGATAGGGAATATGAGGCGAAAATCAAATCTGAATATCGCGCGTTTCGCGAGCGCAATAACCGGCTGCCGCTGGCAATGGATATCCGTATTGGTCCCAGCACCCCCAAGACTTTTGACGTCAATGAACAGGCACGGCGCGCGCGCTATGAAGAATGTTGGGGCAAAGGCGGGCTAGCCTTAGGTCTTGCGTTTCGCGACAGTTCTCTAAACCCCGAAGCCAATGAGGCAGTGTCTGATTTCATCCGCTCAAAGATCGATGAAATTGTTAAAGACCCGGCCACCGCGCAGGCGCTCAAGCCAAAACACATTTACGGTTGTAAGCGCCCTTGTATCGACACCAACTATTATGAAACCTTCAATCTTGAGCATGTCTCGTTGGTCGACGTTAGCGAGGGCGGGGTCGAATGCGTAACGGCTAATGGTTTGATCGCCAACGGCGAGGAGCATGAACTCGACGTCATTGTTTTCGCGACCGGGTTCGACGCTATCACTGGTGCGATCAATCAAATCGAAATTAGCGGGCGCGGCGCTCTGCTTTTGAGCGATAAATGGTCAGCCGGGCCGCGTAATTATCTGGGGCTCAATTCCGCGGACTTCCCAAACTTGTTTACGGTCTCCGGCCCGGGGAGCCCGTCGGTCTTGACCAATATGGTCCCGACCATCGAGCAGCACGTTAATTGGATTTCTCAGTGTGTCGCTTATATGCGCGACAACGGGTTCAGTACCCTCGAGGCAGAGCCACAAGCCGAATCGGACTGGCGCGTTGCCGTGCAGCAGGCGGCCGAGCGGACTTTGTGGTTAGCCTGTGATAATTGGTATCAGGGCGCTAATATTCCCGGGAAGCCGCGCGTGTTTATGCCCTACCCGGATTGGCCGAGTTATCTTCAAAAGTGCGAAGATGTGGTCGCCAAAGGTTATGAGGGGTTTACGCTTCGGTGATTAACCGAGAACTGCGGGGTTAATGTCATGGCAGATGCTGGCTACTCAGTGATTTTCGAAGGCAAGTTGGTCGATGGTGCCGACATCGCCAAAGTGAAAGCCAATCTCGGCAAGTTGTTCAAGATGGACGACGCTAAGGTTGATGCTTTGATGTCGGGCAAGCGCGTGGTTATCAAGAAGGGCGTCGATCAGGCGACCGCAGATAACTACAAGGCGGTGCTCGCAAAAGCCGGGGCTATCGCAGAAGTCATTGCCCCCGCCGAGGTGCCCGTCGCATCCAGCGCGCCACCACCTCCACCGGCGGCGGAGCCCGCCAGCGCACCAGCGGCTGCGCCAGCGCCGGGCGAGGCCGCATACGATCCCATCAATTACGGACCCAATGCACCGCCCGCCGCGGTACTCAATCGCGATGGACCGCCACAAGCCATGGACACCACCATGGCGGAAGTCGGTGCGACGCTGGTCGAAGCAGAACAGGTAGCGCCACCGGATATCGCAACCGACCATTTGCAAATGGCCGAGGTTGGCGCGGAGTTGGCCGAAAAGGAGCCGGTGCCCGAGCCAGATTACGACATTAGCAGTTTGTCCATGGTGGACTCTTAAGCCAGTTCGCTAAAGTTTTTTTTAGTCGCGTTCGACTATGCTTGTCACAACGTGTGATTGGCGGGTGCCATGACAGACGCAAAGAATCCAAATATTCGGGCGTACGTGAATGCCGTCTCGGGCGGCAGTGTCGCGCTTGAGACCTATCCTGTCGAACTGCGCCGGATCACCAACGATGGGGTCAGCATGAGCATGAGCGAAGATGCCGATCAGGTTTTGCAGGCCCACGATGCCCTCAACCTCACGCTTGAATTACCTGATCGGAAATTACCCTGTTCAATCGCCTGCATCGTGCGCCATCGCGATGTGGTGGATAACAGCGTGGTCTATAGCTGTGACTATGATTGGGGGGCGACGTCGGATTCGCTAGGGGTAATGGAAGAACTTGTCGAGTATATGCTGCCTGACTGAGGGGCGTCTTGTAGTCCACTTATGCGGCGTTGCATCACACGCTCCGGTGCTCGTTCATTTTCATACAAAATCCGCTGCTAGCGCCCGACGCGCCTAAGCGGACTACAGAACACCCGCAACCGCACCGGGGAGCCTCATTTATTTGCCCAGAATCTCCGCTGCCTCGTTCGCCCCGCCCAGTCTCGTCGGCAGCCATGACCTTCTTAATGCTCGGAGTTTCTCAACAGTCGTCCGCTTCGATGATTCTTAGCAGCGCGTCTGAGCGCGCCAAGCAATCCCCTTATCGCAAGCGTAGTCATTGGGTGTAGCGTGGACCGACCCTGCGATCCCGCACCACCACACCGTTTTTTAATTCAAGCTCGTAGCTATTGTGGGTCCGCACAACCGCATCAGATCAAACTTGGTTTTACCTTTTGCTAACCGACCCTCACAGCGATAAATCGCCTCTGACGGCAGCAAAAAAAGCAATACCGTTAGAAATACGGTGCAAGAATATTGACGACTCATACCTATCTCCTCCACCTTTCATGGATGAGCGTAGGACACGATTGTTGAACAATCTATGAACTCATATTTGGCGTGCGGGAGTGCCGCGCGCGCCCTGCCCAGGACAGCCCTTCACTTCGCAACCAAGTTTTGTGATCTGGATGGGGGTGTGAGTGCGGGCAATCGTCACTGATACTCAAGGCAGGCCTCTATAGCCGGCGTTTTGTTTCGCGCTAGGAAGTTGGCACCCTTCACATCTTGGTAATAGCTAGACCTAATCGGGTTGTTCCATTAACTCGGAAAGCGTTGCCGGTTTGTGCTCGGGCGTTTGCGCGTTCGCGAAGCGATCGTAGTCCGCAGGGATCGCACGGCGCCCCATCGCGAATTGTTGGGTGATCGTCGCGATGTGATGACCGTGCATTTCAGCCGTTTCGATGTCGCTTGGGGGCGGGGCAAGCTCGGGCGGCTCGTCGATGTTGGCCTGTGCCATTACCCCGAGGTAGCCGGCCATCCGGTTGAGATCAGATTCGCCGCCTTGGCTTGAGTAGTTGCCGCCTGTGATCCGAACGGGTACCCAAATCATGCCCATCTGCGCTGCAAACACGACGAGTTGCTGCAAGCAATTGAGTTTGTCGCCGCTTCTGCCTGCAGAGACCGTAAACCCGGCGGCGATTTTGTTGAGCCACATACGCTCAAGCCAAACTTGGCCCGCAAGCTTCTCCACGAATTCCTTGAACTTGGCGGCGACACTGCCGATGTAAGTTGGCGTACCAAACACGATGGCGTCCGCACCGTGTAGCGTGGTCCAGTGTTGGTCCACGGCCTCGACCGGGATCAAGAAGACCTGCGTGCCTGCAACGCTTTCAGCGCCACGTGCGATCGCTTTTGC
>JBCCEV010000209.1:0-5669 GCA_039030125.1 Pseudomonadota bacterium
GCCGATCGATTTGATTGAATCGAACGGCGGGACGGCTCGCGTCTCAAGCAACAGATGATATCCGCCAAGTCTGGTGAGGTAGTACCCAAAGAAGAAATCGTTAAAGGCTACGAATTCGCGAAGAATCAGTACGTGTTGTTCGAACCTGATGAGTTGAAGGCGCTCGAGGCTGATGTGACCCACACCATCGACATCACCGAGTTTGTGAAGCTTGACCAGGTGGAGCGCATCCTCTTGGACAAGACCTACTTTCTGGGTCCGGACAAAGGCGGCGCGCGCGCTTATCGGTTGCTTGCCGAGGCCTTGCGCGACACCGGCCGAGCTGCCGTTGCGCAATATGCGGCGCGCGGCCGTCAGTATCTTGTTCTAGTGCGCCCGATCGAAGATGGCTTGCTGATGGAGCAGCTTCATTACGCCGACGAGCTAAAAGCATTCGAAGATGTGCCCATCGATGAAGCGGACGTCAAGCCTGATGAATTACGGTTAGCCAAGCAGCTCATCGATCAGGCGATTAGCGAAAAATTCGAGCCGCAAAAGTACAAAGATGAAGTTCGCGTGCGTGTTGAGTCGCTGATCCAAAAAAAGATAGACGGGGAAGCAATCAGCTTCACCCCGACTGAGGAACCAGAGCACAAGATCATCGACATGATGGAAGCGCTCAAGGCCAGTATCGCGGCTGGTGATAAGGAAGCTTCATCGAAACCCAAAGCAGCGAAGCGCGCGGCGCGCAAACCCCGCGCAAAGAAAAAGAAAACAGCGAAGTAAGGGCTCGCCCTTTTCAATCTCACCTTGGTATCCTGGGCGCCATGCCAGGTTACTCGACCAAAGATGTTGCGGTGTTGCTTGGGATGAGTGAACAGCGCGTGCGTGCTTTTGCGCGCGAAGGCCTGGTGAGCGCGGCGCGCGGCACACGCAATGAATACCGCTTCACGTTTCAGGACATCGTGCTGTTGCGTGCCGCCAAGGAACTCACCGAAGCAAAGGTCCATCCGCGCACGGTTTGGCAAGCGTTGCGGACATTACACTCTGAGCTTCCAAATGACCGGTCGCTAACTTCCGTTCGTATTGTTGCCGAAGGCGCGGCCGTGCATGTTCGCGATGAGCGTGGTCAATGGGACGCACGGACCGGTCAGCTTGGATTGGATTTCCGGGTCGCGGATCTCGCTGCGGGAATAACGCCCTTGGCGCAAGCTGCGGCTGAACGTTCCCACGCGCAAGATGATCTGGACGCCGAAGAATGGTTCGACGTTGGTCTGGAACTCGAAAGTATCGGCGCGATCGACGACGCGGTCAGGGCATATTTGAGTGCGCTTGATATCGAACCGCTCCATATCGATGCGCACATCAATATTGGACGACTGTTCCAGGAACAGCATGAATTTGGATCTGCTGAGTCGCATTATCGCGAAGCGCTCAGACTCGATCCCAGCAATCCAACCCCGTGGTTTAACTTGGGGTTGCTGTTAGCCGCGCGAGCTAAATCGCAAGATGCGATCGATGCCTACGAAGCGGCCTTGGAACTCGATCCGAATTTTGCCGACGCCCATTACAACTTGGCGGAATTATTGGAACAGCGGGGTGATCAGCAGGCCGCGTTCCGTCATTTCTCGCGTTACAAGCGGCTCACGCCGCAAGGTCGATAAATCGCTCTGCGAGTTTTGGCGCGCTGCCCACGTCTGCGTGTTTGAAAAATACGTAAGCTTGCCGCCAGCCCTGAGACCGAATGAAATTAAGCCATTCGTCGAGATCTCACTTCGGCCTTGGGCATTCGATAAAAGGTGTTGTTGATCTCAAGGCTTGAGAGCCTTTCGGAATAGAAAGCCAGCATATCTTTGTTCGCGCGCTTTTCGCAGTAGAAGGGACCCTTGCATTGTTTGTAGCTAAACCCGCTGGTGCCGGCGTAAATGGTTTGTCGCTTACCGCTCATTGTTTATGCCAGGAAGAGACCATGCATGGCATCGAGTCTCATTTGATTAACATCGAGTACTTCTGCGGCGAAAGTTTCAAACGAGGTGTAAGCCTGTTCAATACCAGTAAAAAATGCATGAATAAAATCTGCGTGAGCGGACATCACCACGGCCACCGTTTCGGCTCGCGCCGTTGGTCTGAATATATCCACCGGCTGATGCAGACGATTGCTTAGAACGTAATCCTCCACGATGTCTTCCATGGGCACCCCCAGCAGCCGGAGTAGTAAAGCTGCCATGACCCCAGTGCGATCCTTGCCGCTAGTGCAATGGAAAAGACACGGCAAATTTTCCGCGTCAGAAATTAAATCGAGAAATTCTCGCAGTAACGGGGCATGGTTTTTTGCAATCCCTGCGTAGTTTTGGCACATCATCAAGTGCGCGTTTTCTGGCGTTAAGTCGCCTTCGTTGGTTTTGCGAAATAGTTCAATCGACCCGTCGGGGATAAAACTAATGAGGTGGGTTCGCGGCTGCGGAGTGGGTAAGCGATCCGGATTATTTTGACGCTCGCTGGCGAAGCGGAAATCGACAACAGAACCCAGTTGCATGTTGCGAACCCGCTCAAGATCGGCGCCGGTTAACCGGCCGAGCCCATCACTGCGAATGATCAGGCCTTGTTTGATGAGGCGACCCGTACCGGTACTTAAACCGCCGAGGTCGCGGACGTTTTTAGCGCCATCAAAATGAATGTCTCGATGCGAAGTTTGGGCGTCTTCCATTTCAGTTCGATACCTGAGCGCTATATCGTTTAATTTCCCTGTGCGGGCCGTTCGACTACCGCAGTACGTAACAGGGCGTGTAGTCACCATCGATTCGCATACGCCGATCGCTGACAAAGCCGCGGAGAAGTTCATCAAGAGCGGCCATGATCTTGGGTTCGCCCGCTAGCTCGAATGGGCCGTGTTTTGCGATCTCGTTGATACCGTCGGATTTGACATTGCCTGCGACGATGCCAGAAAACGCGCGGCGGAGATCAGCGGCCAAGGCTTCCCGAGGACGCTCGTTGGTGAGTTCGAGAGCGGACATCGTCTGGTGGTTGACGACAAATGGTGCCTGAAACTCATCGGCAATCGTTAAGCCCCAATTAAAGTGAAATGCGTCTTCGTGTTGCCGTCTAAAAGTTTCCACAGCTTGAACGCCCGCCAGCATTTGCCGCGCGACTTCAATGGGGTCGTCAATGATGATCTGGTAGAGCTGCTGCGCGTCGGCGCCTAGCGTGAGGCCGATGAACTCATCGATTTTCTCGAAATAAAATCTGCTGGCCTTAGGACCGGTAAAAATCAAGGGATAGGGGCGGCCTTGATTCTCCGGATGTAACAGTAGCCCCAGCAGATAAAGGATTTCTTCACAGGTGCCAACGCCGCCGGGGAAAACCACGATCCCGTGGCCTAAGCGCGCGAACGCCTCAAGTCTTTTTTCAATGTCGGGTAAAATCACGAGCTGGTTCACCAATGCATTCGGTGGCTCAGCCGCGATGATGCCAGGCTCGGTCAAGCCGATGTAGCGCCCCTCGTTGAAACGTTGTTTGGCGTGACCAACGGCGGCGCCTTTCATGGGACCTTTCATCGCTCCTGGTCCACATCCCGTGCAGATGTTCAGCAACCGCAGTCCGAGGTGGTAGCCGACCTCCTTGGTGTACTCATACTCTTCGCGACCGATGGAGTGGCCGCCCCAGCAGACGATTAGGTTCGGCGTATCTTCTGCCGTCATCGCGCCGGCGTTACGCAGTATGTGGAATACCGCATTGGTGATGTCGCCTCCATCTGCCAATGGATGTGCGGTTCCAACGCCGAGTTGAGATGAAACGTAAACAAGGTCGCGCACCACCGCGAACAGGTGCTCTCGGATGCCCCGGATCATCTTGCCATCTACGAACGCAAGGCTTGGGACCGCCTTCAATTCCAAGCTTAAGCCTCGGTCGTTTTGCACCAGACCGACATCGAAATCGCGGTAGACGGCGAATAAATGTTCTACATCGTCGGTCGTTGTTCCGGAGTTCAGTACCGCCAGCGCGCAACGCCGCACGAGCTCGGCCAAACTTGGGTCCTGGCCATCCCGAAGGCGGGAAACCTCGGTCTGCGAGAGCAGGTCCATGGTCGCGGTCGGGTGGACGACTGCCCGTTCAAATGTCGTATCCAGATCGATTTGCTTACTCATTTGTGCAACTCAAAAGCCGATTCATCGCTTGGCGCGGTGCATCGAATTGGAAATGCGACGCCTGACTGCCAACTCACGCCTGGCGGGTGCCATGTTAATATCACGTGCTGTACCCAACCCGGCAATCTTGTTCTTGCCACAATGCCCGAAAATTCCTTTGCATCCAATTTGGCACCGGTGCTTAAAAGTTTTTCGCGGCCGATATTACATGTTGTCGTTGATACCGAAGAGGAGTTCGATTGGCACGCCCCATTCGATCGCGAAGCGCGCTCGGTTAGGGCGTTGGCATCTATTGCCCGCGTGCAGAGCATTATGGATCGATTCGCCATTGCATCGACTTACGTGGTTGATTACCCGGTAGCAGAGCAAGCGCATGGTTATGGCGCCTTGAAGCCACTTGCGCAGGCTGGGACTATCGAAATTGGTGCCCATCTCCACCCTTGGGTTAACCCCCCGTATGATGAAGAGGTAAATGCCCGAAACTCTTTCCCGGGTAACCTGCCCGAGAAACTGGAGAGTGCCAAGCTCACCGAGTTGACCGAGAAAATTGAAGAATCTTTTGGCATGAGGCCGAAGTCCTACAAGGCAGGGCGCTATGGCATTGGTCCAAACACGCCAGGGATTCTAATTGCGCTTGGTTATGAGGTCGATTTGAGCCCGCGGCCACCGTTTGATTTTTCCGCCGAGGAAGGGCCCGATTTCTCGAATATTCCGATGGTTCCGTTTTGGCTAGGCGATACGCCTGGCCAGCTTGTGTGTATTCCAGCGACCGGAGCGTTAGTGGGCTGCATGGGCAGAGCGGCAGCGCCGATATATCGAATGGCGACCAGACCGCTGTTTGAGAAGTTGAAGGTTCCGGGGATTTTGTCGCGACTTGGGCTAGTGGATCGCCTGTCGCTGTCGCCGGAAGGTTATTCGCTCGATGAAATGATCAAACTCACAAAATTTGCGTTAAGACGAGGCGTGCGAATTTTTTCACTGACCTTCCATAGTCCTTCCGCGGCACCCGGACACACCCCGTATGTGCAAACTGAGGCACAAGCCACGGCATTTTGCGAGGCACTTGAGCGATACTTCGACTTCTTCATCAATGAAATTAGCGGCGTATCGATGTTCCCTTCCGAGATCCGAAAACAGATCTTGGCGCCGAGTTAGAATAATAAAATGATCGTTCTTGGAATTTCCCCGCTTGATAAGGACGCGACTGCCTCGATCGTCGCTGACGGAGAAGTATTGTTCGCCGCCGGTGAGGAGCGTTTCAGCCGCAAGAAACACGACGCCGCGTTTCCCCGCGATGCGATCGCGTATTGCCTCGACGAGGCGGGTATTCGCGTGGCTGATCTCGACCACATCGTCTTCTATGACAAACCGCTCGTGAAGTTCGAGCGGTTGTTAGAGACGTACCTGACCTACGCTCATCGCGGCCCGAAACGACTGAAAACCGCGAGGAGCGTAGGTCAGGTACGTCTCTAACAACCGCTCGAACTTCACGAGCGGTTTGTCATAGAAGACGATGTGGTCGAGATCAGCCACGCGAATACCCGC
>JBCCEV010000210.1:0-5646 GCA_039030125.1 Pseudomonadota bacterium
CAAACATCAGTTTCAAGCCCGGTTTGAACTGGTTCGTACTCACTGTCGCCATTAGAATCGCATGACCTTGCCTAGACCGCGCCAGATGATAACTCACAGCCAAACACAAGCTAAGTACGAGTCCTGGGAAGACGAACTGCGAAACTGTTACCGGGACACCGACGCCTTGCTCACTGCGGTGGGTCTGCCACAACAATTGAACCACTGGGGCAACGACAAGCCGGAGTTCCCGCTGCGGGTGCCTGCCAGTTACGTACGCAAAATAAAAATTGGCGATCCAGACGATCCCCTGCTCCGCCAAGTGCTGGCGACGATTAACGAGAGAGAAACCTATCCCGGATTCCGATCGGATCCAATCGGCGAGTTGGATGCTCCCACGAGCGGCAGTCTGCTGCAAAAATATCACGGCCGGGCCTTGATCCTCCTCACCGGGGCCTGCGCAATTCATTGCCGCTACTGTTTTCGGCGGGCCTTCCCCTACTCGGAGCGGCTGGGCAAAGGCGCCCTGAACGAGGCCCTGGACGCGATCGCCCGCGACCCGAGCCTGAGCGAGGTTATATTTAGCGGCGGGGACCCGCTGATCCGCGACGACGCGTTTCTTACGGAACTGATTGGCGCAGTCGCGAACATCGCTCACGTGCAGCGGCTTCGCATTCACACGCGCATTCCAGTGGTGCTGCCTTCGCGAATAACCCCAGCGTTATTACGCGTGCTTGAGACGAACAAGGTTCGCTCCATCGTCGTAATACACGCCAACCACGCCCAAGAGCTCGACGAGGAAACCGCGCTCGCACTTGACGCCCTTCGCAGCGCCGGTGTCGCACTCCTCAATCAATCGGTGCTGCTTAAGGGGGTGAATGACGACGCCGAGATCCTCTGCGACCTCAGCGAACGCCTTTTCAGTTGCGGCGTGCTGCCCTATTACGTGCATCTGTTGGACAAAGTTTCGGGCAGCGCGCAGTTTGATGTCAGCGATGCCCAGGCCTTAGAGATTGAGGCTCGCCTGAGAGCTCGCTTGCCTGGTTATTTAGTGCCGAAGTTTGTTCGGGAGGTTGCTGGTGAGCCGGCCAAGCAGCCATTGCGCCAATAACCTCGATACCGGCTATTAAAGTATTTTTGCGCGCATCCGCTACTTCGAACTAAGAGCGGACAATCCCTCCCTCCCTTCGTCCGTTCAAGCTCTTGGGGCTGGCCGTTCGAATTGCGCGGCCAGCCCACTTTTAGCCCCGATTCTGGCCGCTATGGGCAAGATCCTCTAAGATCAGGGACTCGTACAGATCGGAGCACCCTCAGTGGCAGCAGCAGTTTCGTACCAGTTCGACGATTCATTAATCAAGTGGTTGCCGTTCGGCACTTTTGAGGGGCTGGCCTACACAATTTTGGACGTTGATGTCGACAGGCGCACCGCAGATGTGATGTTCAAGTTCGAACCCAACCGCACCTGTTTTTACCACCGCCACGTAGCCGCCAGCACAGGCATCGTGGTTGCGGGGATCCATCACGTTTACGAAATCGATGAAGACACCGGCGAGAAAATCCACCATGAGAAGCCGGTAGGGTCGTTCACGAAAAAACCCGGCGGCGACGTGCATATCGAGGGGGGCGGTCCAGAAGGCTGCACCGTGTTCATGCATATGGAAGCCGATACCGACCTCATGTACGAGGTTTTGGACGACGATCTCAGTCTCAAAATGGCCGTTTCAATCCAGCAATTTAAAAAGGTTTTCGACCAGCTACAGGCAAACTAAGCCTCATGCTCATTGCGCGGACTGTCGGCGCTTTTTTGCTTCTGAGCTCGCCGTTCGCGAGCGCCGACGAGCGGCTGGTGATGGACCCACCGATCGGCTGGAAAGTCGTGGTCGCTGAGGAACGTGAAGACTCGGTCATCATCGAATACGCCAAAGCCGATGACCAAACGCCGACCGAAGGCATTTCGCTGCAAGCAACCGAGCGGCGCGACGATCTCGGCATCAAAAGACTGATGGAGATTGTCGTCGCGGGGACTCGGGAAATTTGTCAAGAATTCGATGCCCGGCCCTTCCAGATCGAAGGTGCATCATCGGAATTTCAATCATTGGGCCTGATGATTGTTTGCGGTCGAAATCGCGAAACCGGCCAGGGCGAAGTACGACTTGCCAGAGGCATTGAAGGTCACGACAACCTCTACGTCGTTCAGAAATCCTGGCGGGTTGCACCGTTTACCGCCGCCGAAGAGCTACCGGTATCGGTCGACGATCGTAGCCTCTGGTTGCGCTATCTGGCCCGCGGCCGCGTTTGCGATACAGCCGCCGACGACTGCCCTTAAGCTTCGACCCTGGCCTCGCGTCCAGCGTGCCAATTCTTCAGCACATCTTTCGCCGCGCGGCGTGATTCATCACTAGAGGTAAATTCTTTTTGCGGCACGGCAAGTTCCACCACGTAGCCGTTGGGATCGCGGAAGTAGATGGAATGAATGAATTGATGATCGACAACACCACGGGTTTCGATCCCTTGCGCCTTACCCTTCTCCAGTAACCGGAGCTGCGTTTCGGAGTCCACTGTCAAGGCGATGTGTAGATCGTAGTCTCGTTGCTCCTTGAATTCGAATGGTTCGTCAGGCGCTTCAAAAAATGCGAGGTGTGAGCCGTCTTGCATTTGATAAAAAGAATGCAGCACCTCGGCCTCGCGTCCGGTTTTCGTTTCCTTGATGTGCAGCGCCTCAACCAGGGGCAGCTCAAGAAAATCCTCGTAGAACGCGCGCGTTTGCTCGGTATCGCGGCAGCGATAGGCGCTGTGGTGTAGACCCTTGATCATAAATACCGTCCTTCCGCCAATTCGCCTCGCTCTGAGAGTAGGCGCAGTCTAGCAGGACCGAGCGCATTCCAGATCACCCGGAATAATAAAGATTAGCGGGTTTTTGCCGTTAATGTGCGTTGCGGCAATTGGGACCCGGCGAATGGACGAAAGCTTACTGGACATCCTTTGGGTACTGGTCTGCTCTTCCCTTGTACTCATCATGCAGGGCGGGTTTTTATGCCTTGAGAGCGGCCTCACCCGAACCAAAAACGCGATCAATGTGGCGATGAAAAACATCGTTGATTTGACCGTCGCTATTTTGGTTTTCTGGGCATTCGGATTCGGTCTGATGTTTGGTGCCGACCAACAAGGCCTGATTGGTCTGTCCCACTTCTTTCCTGATGTCGGTAGTGGCGATCCGTGGCTGGCGACGTTCTTCGTCTTCCAAGCCATGTTCTGCGCCACGGCGGCAACAATCGTCGCAGGGGCGATTGCCGAGCGAGTGCGCCTGGACGCCTATATATTCATCACCATCCTCGTGACGGGCTTGGTCTACCCCGTATTTGGCCATTGGGCTTGGGGCAGTGCTTTCGGGGAAGCGGGCGGCTGGCTCGGCAACCGTGGCTTCGTTGATTTTGCTGGATCGACGGTCGTGCACTCCGTCGGCGGCTGGGTTGCCTTGGCGGCCGCGATGATCGCCGGCCCGCGGCTCGGGCGCTTCGATAAACAGGGGGCAAATCCTATCCCGCCCTCGAATTTGCAATTGTGCATGTCGGGCCTGTTGCTGTTTGTCGTCGGCTGGATTGGGTTCAACGGTGGTTCCACGCTGTCGCTTTCAGAGGATATTCCTGGGATCGTGGCCAACACTGTTTTAGCCGCCGCGATTGGCGCCTCGACCGCCTGGGGTGTTGGCCGAATCGTCTCTCTCAATATCGACGCAACCGTGTTACCGATCAGCGGCGCACTTGCCGGTCTGGTCTCGATCACGGCCGCCTGTCACGCGGTCTCGGCACCTCAAAGCATCCTCATTGGCTTTATTGGCGCCTTATGCATGCTCCTGTGCGACCACGTTCTGGTGAAGCATCGTATCGACGACGCCGTCGGCGCAATACCAGTGCATCTAGCCGCTGGCGCTTGGGGAACACTTGCGATAGGGATCTTCGCCGATCCCGAAACGCTTGGGACAGGGCTCACTCAAAGCGAACAACTCATCGCGCAGCTCGAGGGCATTATTGCCTGCGGGGTTTGGTCGTTCGGCGTGACCTACATCGTTCTGAAGCTCTGGAATCCTAAAAACCCGATCCGCGTTAGCGCGGATGCCGAAAAAATCGGGCTGAATATCTCCGAGCATGGCGCGCGAACGCCGCTGGTTGAATTACTCGAATTCATGGAGATTCAGCGACATTCCGGTGACCTGAGTCTGCGGGCACCGGTTGAGCCGTTCACCGAGGTTGGCCAGATTGCCGATAGCTATAACCATGTGATGCTGGCGCTGGAGTCGGCTACGGCTCAAACCCGGCGCATCCTGTCCGACATCAGAGACGGGATCATGACTCTCTCTCGCGATGGTGTGTTGCGCAGTCTTAACCCGGGCGCGGCAAAACTACTTTCACTGGAGCCCGCTGTGGTGATCGGCACGCCCATTGACCGGGCGCTCGCCGACAGTGGCCTGCTGAGCGACCCGACGGTTTTCCTACGCTCAGTGAACGAAAAAGCGAACCAGACTTTTGAGGTCGAGCGCCAAAACGGCGAGGACAAGCCCTCTGTGCTCGAGGTCACCACCTCGGAAACCTTAATTAACGGTGAGCCTGGTGTGACGGCGCTTGTGCGTGACATCACCGAGCGGCGCGGTGTCGAGGAACAACTTTTTCACGAAAAAGAACTCGCGCAGGTCACGCTTGACTCACTCGGCGAAGGCGTGGTCACCGCCGACGCCGCGGGCACCATCACCTATCTCAACCCGGTCGCCGAGGACATTATGGGGATCCGCTTACACACCTGTGTCGGCGATCCGCTCAACCGGGTGCTCCAAGTTTTCGACGAAGAAACAGACGAGCCAGTCCCTCTGGACACTAGACACGACGCCGACGGGTTAATTCGGCACAACGCGGTTCGTCTAGCGACCGTTGATGATTCGGTGGTTATCGTTAAACTAACCGCTGCCCCCATCCGTGATCGGTCTTTCACCCCAATCGGCACGGTCGTCGTTCTGCAAGATGTTTCCAAGGCAAGAGCCCTGGAGCAACAGCTCAGCTACCAAGCATCGCATGATGCCATTACCGGCTTGATTAATCGCCGCGAATTCGAGCGGCGACTGCGTGAACTCATCGTTAGAGCCAGGACCGATAATTCCACCCATGTGTTGTGCTACGTGGACCTCGATCAGTTTAAGATTGTCAATGATACCAGCGGCCATAACGCGGGCGACGAGCTCTTGCGCCAGCTCAGCGGCCTGCTTGCTGAGGGCTTGCGCGGCAGCGACACCTTGGCCCGTTTAGGGGGCGATGAATTTGGCGTTATCTTCGACAGTTGTTCGGTGGTTCGCGGCGTCGCGCTAGCCGAGGAACTTCGCGAGAACATCGAAGCATTCAGATTTAGATGGCGGGACGCGACGTTCTCGGTCGGCGCGAGTATCGGCATCGTGGCCGTCTCGCCGCAGGCCGATAGCGCCTCGGAAGTCATGAGCATGGCCGACGCGGCATGCTATATCGCCAAGGACGCCGGCAGAAATCGCGTGCATGTCCATCAAATTGACGATTCCGACACGCTCGAGAGACGTGGCCAAATGCAATGGGCGGCACGCATTCAACAAGCCATCGACGATGATCGGCTGCGCCTCTACTATCAGCCGATCATGCCCATAAACAGCCA
>JBCCEV010000211.1:0-5488 GCA_039030125.1 Pseudomonadota bacterium
GCGGGTTTCCCGAACGCGGCGATTCAAACCGCATTGGACTACACGGGAGTCAAACCCGAGGAAATCGAAGTCGTCGCTTATCCCTTCTTGACCCACGATCAAGAGATGTCGGCGATCGCCAAGAATATTGCTGAGAGCGCTGTCGCGTCGAAACCGCTGGCGCAGGGTAACGTTCGCGATCTGATGGTCCAAGCGCGGGCCAAGGTTCCCATTCGCAACGGTGCTGTGCACGGCCTTGCCGATCCGAACCAGCGGATGAAAAAGGGCTTGCTCAAGCGCCTCGCCTACCGTTTTCTGGGGGGGGATTCCTCGGTTGGCCGAGCGGTCGGCGAGCGCTTGATTAACGACTGGGCGAAACGATCAGAGGGTGAACACCGTAAGTGGCAGGAAGAGCTAGAGCGCGGCGTCAAGAGCCTTGGACTACAGGATAAGCTCCGCCGCTACGAGCATCATGCCTCGCACGCAGCCAATTCTTATTTTGCAAGCGGCTTCGACCGCGCATTAATCGTGACCTTGGACGGCTACGGCTCCGGTTTGTGTGGTGCGATCAATATTGGAGAAGGCGGCAAGATTCAACGCCTTCACGGTTTTCCGTTCCCTTATTCGCTTGGGCAGTTCTATGAAAACGTAACCTCGGCACTGGGCTTTCGGCCCGATCGCCATGCGGGAAAGATTGTGGGTTTGGCAGCGTACGGCGATCCGCTAGTGCTCGATGACGTGCTGCGCGCTTGCATGCGTTTTGAGGATGGTGAATTTCGAGTAGCTGGGAACTTCAATTATTTTGTCGGGCGGGCTTTGGCGGCTGAGTTTCCCATGATTGACGTCGCGGCCGCGTATCAAACGCTCCTTGAGGTGGCTGCCTGCGAGGTTATTTCTTACTGGGTCAAGAAAACGGGTTGCGACGCGGTGGTCTTGTCCGGAGGGGTCACCGCGAACGTTAAGATGAATCAACGGATCCATGAAATCGATGGCGTCGAGAAAACGTATGTCTATCCCAACATGGGCGACGGCGGTTGCGGTACCGGACTCGGTTATCTGTTAACCCGCAAAGCGCCCGGACCGCGGCTGGATTCTGCGTATCTGGGGCCTGACTATAGCGAGGAACAAATTGCCGCGGCACTGAAGGCTGAGGATCTGGAGTTTTCAAAACCCGACAACCTTGCCGCGGAGGTCGCTAGCGCTATTTTCAATGGCAAGGTAGTCGCCCGTTTTGGCGGTCGTATGGAATACGGTCCGCGCGCCCTTGGCAATCGATCAATCATGTACCACGCCAAAGAGCCGGAAGTGAATCAATGGTTGAACAAGCGCTTGGGCCGCACTGAGTTCATGCCATTCGCGCCAGTGACGCTGTACGAAGAGCGCGAGCGCTGCTATGAAAATCTGAGCGGTGCGGAGCACGCGGCGGAATTTATGACCATCACTTTTGACTGCACGCCGTGGATGAAAGAGAACTGTCCCGCAGCAGTTCATGTGGACGGCACTGCCCGCCCGCAATTGATCCGGCGCGACCTAAACCCCGGGTACTACGACATTGTGAAGGAATATGACAAGCTCGCCGGCGTGCCGTGCCTGATCAACACGAGTTTCAATATGCACGAAGAACCCATAGTGTGTTCTCCTCAGGATGCGGTCCGGGCATTTTTAGATGGCCGGCTAGACATGCTTGCAATCGGCCCTTTTCTCGTTCCCCAGCCGGCCAATCCCGACTAAGCCAATTTTCGCTTGGCGACTCTTTAGGTGCCGACATTAAACCGTGAGTTTGCCGAGCGTTTTGCGAAGCCGTGGATTGCCGCTTTTAACGCGCACGAACTGGAGGCGATCCTTTCCCACGACAGTGACGATTTCAAAATGTCTTCGCCGGTTCTCGCTGAAACGGGCATTGAGGCCAGCGGAACCTTGATTGCTAAGGCAGCGGTTGGCGCTTATTGGCAGAGGGCGCCGGGACCCCATCCCGATCTCAAATTTGGACTTCAACGGGCAGCCGTCGGCGTCGGTTCGGTCGCGATCATCGACCAGGGAGTGAGAGGGTTTTCATGCGAAGCCTTCTTTTTTGCCGACGACGCCCGCGTCTCTCACGCACTCGCCCATTACGCTTAGCTTAGGAGTTTCTATGCGCTTCGGAACTACGGTGAGAAATATGGGGCCGGCTGCAACCACCGATTGCATGCGCCACTGCGCGGCCTCTGCTGAGGCCGCGGGTTTAGCCCATATATGGGTGGTCGATCATGTCGCGATTCCGCCAGATGATGCCGAGGGCTCTGAGGGGCGCTGGATCGACCCGCTGGCGGCCCTCGCGTATTTCGCCGCGGCGACTACCACGATAGAGCTTGGGGTTAGCGTATTGGTGCTGCCTTACCGTGCGCCACTGATCACCGCTAAGTGGATCGCTTCGATTCAAGAGCTTTCCAAAGCACGACTGCATTTAGGGATCGGCCCCGGCTGGATGGATGCCGAGTATCAGGTGCTCGGCGTCGATAAGAAAAAGCGTGGCGTTATCACCGATCAAACGATCGATTTCATCAACGAATGCTTTGCAGCCAGCGACGATGTGGTTGTTGCCAATGAGCAAGCTTTCTTGTTTAGACCGCGCCCGGCAAAGCCTCCGATTTATGTTGGTGGTATGGAGGAGGTAGCCTTGAGGCGGGCGGTACGTTGCGGCGACGGTTGGCTGCCAATCGGCATCAATGCAGAAAAGCTAAAGCCCAAGATTGCGCGCCTTGAAGAGCTTTGCGCCGAAGCCGGAAGGGGGCCACTGAAAATTGTTTTAATCGGATCGTTACCCGATGATCAAAGCGAAGCGGCCGATCTGTTAGGGCAATGCGCCGAACTTGGCGCCAGCGACTATATTCAATCCTCTCGCTACGCAGAACCCAGTGAATTCGATGCAATCATGGAGCGTCTGCTCGATCTCAAGACCCAGATCTGAAGCTTCGTGCCAATCAGGGTCCGACCCTGGTTCACCTCATACGCACGCAATAGCGGTCGGAAACCGTGCGCCAGCTTGGCGTTAGCATTTGCTCTCAAGTTGGTGGGAATGAGGCGATTCGTCGCGTGCAGTAGCTTCTGACCTGCTCGGCATTGATCATTGATTCCAGGCGCGACAGCTCACGGGCCAGCGAAAAACGCGCTCGGCTCAACCGCTCAGGTAACGACTCTTCGCTGGTCGCCTACGACCCGCGATTTAAGTGCGTCGCACATGCCTAAACGATAACAACCCGGTGCCTGCGACGCCGAGCGACAGCACCACCATCGCTGGCAAACTGATCGCGGGCACCTCCACTGGGGCCGCCGCCGCCACGACCGTGATATTGAAAGCAGTGGTGGCCAAGCCTACAGTGGGGCAGGCATTGTCCGTGACGGAAAAGGTCACGCTATAGGTGTTGCCGATATCGTCAGGCACCGGCGTGTAGCAAAAATCACCTTCGGCGACCCCCGGGGCATTGACGGTATTTAGGAAGAATGCGTTGCCGTCGTCGAGCGGTGAGCCGCTGGCCGTGAGAACAAGGCTATCGCCGTCGGCATCGCTGGCCACGGCGCTACGGCATATCTCGGCGCCGACCGTCGCGACTGCATTACTGAGCGGCGACAACACCGGTGCGGTGTTGGTCGCGGGGCGGGCCTCAAAGCCGATATCGCGTAACGTTCGCCCGATCTGGACGCCGCCGCGAAACTCTATCGCTCGCAGGCAGATTTGCCCGGTTTGTGCCGCGGATGCCGTGAAACTCACAGTGCCGGTGTTGGTATTCAGGGCCACACCTGAAAACGTTGCGAGCGGCTGTTGGCCATCCAAGCCCGGCGCATAATTGACCGTGCTGGTCAGGCCCGCGAAACAATCCACCAGTTCATACTGGAGTGCGTCGCCATCCGGATCGGAAGCAGCAGGTGATAACGATGTCGGCTGACCGGCGGTACCCACGGCGTAAGGTGGATTTATAAACGTGGGATTCGAGTTTCTGGGTGTCTCCGAAGCTACGACCTCGGCACCGAGCAACCAGCCGGTCGCGCCAGGGTCAACTAGTGTCGTCAACGTTGAACGTCGCGGCGAACCGCCTAGGAATACTTGCAGTAGACTGCCCGGGGCCGGCGTGGGAATCGTCACCGCCCCAGCGTAGATCAGCTCGCGAACACCGGCCGTCGAACCGCCTGGGACACTACAAGCGCTCGTCTCGCCAGGGCATAGGGCGGTAACGTCAGTATTGCTCAGCAGACTCAAGGGGACGAGGCCGGAGCCGGGTACAACCGCATTAACGCTTGACGCGGGTGCGGGCAGCGGGGAACTTTCACACTCCTCATAGACGGCGGCGCGCACCTGCCAGGTATTACCCGAGAGACTCTCCAGGCGGACGTCGCCACCAACGAAAGCGTCAAAAGCCTGGGCGGTGCCCGTAAGCAGGAGCAGGCCAAGGCACGCGTGCCACAGGCTTTGCCGCGGGTGGGCGTGGGTTGGTCGCGCGGCAGCGTCGCTGCCCCCATGCCAGGGATCAATAGCGAATGTTTGATGAAAGAGCATTTCGAAAGCTCGCTCATGGGTTGGGTAAGGCGGTGTGAGCACCTCAGGCAAGCGGATTTTAAAATCGGGCAGGCGCTGCTCAGAGCAAACTATAGGGGTTGCGCTCGGTCAGGAATACCCAAGGGCATCGCGCGTTGACGAACTTTAACAAATAGCGTTAAGTCAAAACGCGCCTGTAATCATCCATCTGCGCGATTGCTTGGTAGGTTTAGGCACCGCTAAGAGCTTCGCGCTGGGATCGTTCGTAAAGCGCCAACAAGTCGCACAAAAAACGCCGACAGCGCCACCAGACCAATTGCTTGAGGCCACGACTCATCGGTAACCCGAAACCAAGTGTCCTGTGCGGGGAGCGCCCTTTGAAACGACGCCCCATGCAGTGTGCAGGGCCCTCAGATGGATAAATCCAAAAGGTTGTAATCGCGCAGCGTCGGTTTTACTGCGTCGCTCCATGAATAGTTCTCCATCTCATGGGCGAGGGGTTGATAAACGTAGGGCGTCTCATCTGGGAAGCGCTGCTGTCGTGCATTGATGGCATAGGCAATCAAACGCGCGCGCTCCTTAATCCGAGCTTCGTCGTAAATGGCTTCTGCGTTGTGTACGCCGCCCGCTTTCACGCCGAGCACTGATGAACGGCGGTGAAAGCCAAAATTGACCGTCACCCGCGTATCGGGGCTCGCATTCGCGAAGGAACCATGCAGAACCTGGCGGTTATTGATCCCAACATCCCCCGGTTCGCAGATCATAGGGACCGCATCGGGCAGCCGATCGGTCCCGGCGGCTTCAACCATTCCTTTGATATCGACTCTGCCGAGCTTGTGGGTGCCCGGGACGACCCACAAACCATTGGCCGCAGTGCAGCCGTAAAGCTGCGCCATAAAATTAAATCCATGCGTGCCCTGATCCCAATTGGGGCTATCCCAATGAGTGACGCCGTCTTGATGCCACGCAACTGATGACCCCAACCCCGGTTGTTTGATA
>JBCCEV010000212.1:0-5296 GCA_039030125.1 Pseudomonadota bacterium
ATAACACCCCGCCCTGAGGTACGTGAGTCTTGGTGTTGAAAGCCTTATCCAAGAAATCCTGTTTACGCTGAGCGTCGACGCCCCATCCGGATTGCACGGCGATATATTGCACGCCGTCGATCGCGTAACTAACCGGTACGCCAACAACGCCGGAATTGGTTCGCTGTTTCCATAAGATCTCACCGCTCTTGGCATCAAACGCGCGGAAGTAACGATCGTTGGTACCACCGGCGAAAACCAAATTACCAGCCGTGGTCAGTACGGGGCCCCAATTATGGAACGGAAACTCGACGGTCCAGACTTTTTTGCCGGCGTTCAGATCCCACGCCTGAAGTTCGCCAATGTGATCGTCGGCGTCTGCATGCGGATAAACGGAAATATCAGCCAGGGTCATACCGATATAGAGTTCACCGGGGCGGTACTTTGCTTCCTTGCCGACCATCGCACTACAGAGGTTCTCGTTGGCTGGGATATACAAATACCCCGTCTTGGGGCTGTACGCTTCCGGCGGCCAATCTTTGCCGCCCCATAGGCTGGGGCAAAAATCCGCGCTCTTGCCCGTGCGCGGAATGCGCTCGGGATCGTATTCAGGGCGACCGGTCTCAGGATCAATAGCCGTAAAGACGTTCTGGCGCACAAAAGGTACCGCATCAACGAAGCCGATACCGTCTGGATTGCGCTCAAGTAGCCAGAGGTAACCGTTGCGGCCGGCGTGGACCAAGCCTTTGAACCTGGCGCCATCGCGATTCACATCGACCAACAAGGGTGCAGAAACCTCATCCCAATCCCAAGAGTCATTCCAGTGGTATTGATGATGGTCTTTGATCGCGCCGGTGGCGGCGTCGAGGGCCATGACGGAATTTGCGTAAAGGTTATCGCCGCTCCGCGTGTCTCCCATCCAAGGCCCAGCGTTGCCAGTACCCCAATAAGTGATATTGGTCGCGGCATCGTAAGTGCCGGTCACCCACACCGAAACGCCGCCGCGCTTCCAGGTTTCGCCCGGCCAGGTGTCGTTGCCAGGTTCCCCTTCGCCAGGAATGGTGTAGGTTTTCCAAACTTCCTCGCCATCTTCGGCGTTAAAAGCTGCAATAAAACCCCGGATCCCAAACTCACCCCCGGACATCCCAATGATCACTTTGCCGTCGGCCGCAAGCGGCGCGAGCGTCATGTAGTATCCGTCTAAATAATCCTCAACTTCGACTTCCCAAACGACTTCGCCATCAATGGCATTTAAAGCGACGAGAT
Source organism: Pseudomonadota bacterium (assembly GCA_039030125.1). Lineage (GTDB taxonomy): Bacteria > Pseudomonadota > Gammaproteobacteria > JBCCEV01. Next base: position 1,246 of record JBCCEV010000212.1, read on the forward strand.
AGGCGTCGACAGTGGCGAGATAGACGTACTCGCCATGGAGCGCCACACCGCGGTTGGTGGGGTGCAATTGCACTAAATCATCGGGCAGTTCGCGCCGGTAGCGCCAAATGATTTCTCCATTTTTAGCATCGAGCGCGATCACCTGATTCTCTGGCGTGGTGATGAACATTACGCCGTTGTTTACTATCGGGGGCGCTTGGTGTGCTTCGGAGACACCGGTGGAAACCGTCCACGCAGGGCGCAGCTTATTGACGTTTTCGGTATTGATTTGCTCAAGCGGGCTATAACCTATCCCGTCGTAGGTGCCGCGATACATCAGCCAGTTGTGCGCCTCGGGGTTGCTGAGGCGTTCGTCAGTCACCGGAGCGTAGTCCAGCGCCGACACTGCGGCTGCACACACACTCACTAACGCAAAAACCGACCACCGCATCATCGACATTCTCCTACCAGTGTTTGTAGCTCACTTTTTCGATTCTATTTTTTTCGCGGTGGACCAACCGCACCGCTAAACTCACCGGCGACCACAAAACCAATATCATCTTGCGCGATTTTTAGTAGCGGCAGCGCACGCGTTGCAGGCCCACCGATGACTTTCGCACTTTGACGCGGATCGAATTCCGATGAATGACAAGGGCACAGAAAATTCTTCGACTCGGCATTCCATTCCGAGACCCCACACCCTGTATGCGTACACATGCCCGAGTAGGCCAGCACGCCATTGACTGCATAAGAGCGGGTTTTTTCATCAAGTGCGGCTTCATCAAAGCGCGCAAGTAAGAGCTGATTACGTCTCGATCGCTCGCGGATCACGTCAGTCTCAGGATCTTGCGGATACGCGAGCAATGGTGCCTCGGATATCGGAACGTCCGCCAAAGTGACGCGCTTTCCGTCACCCTCCCACGATGGAAAGACCAGATAGTCACCAATCTGCGGCGGCATTTTTGCCGGCTTGATTTTCTTCGCCGCAAAAACCGGGAATCCAAGCGCCAGCGTGGCACCAGCCGCCAGCGCACTGGCGGATGATTTCAGCACCTCTCGTCTGTCTTTGCCTTTCAAGTGCGGTCCCCTCAGAGCGCGCCTCAATGTAACATCAATGCCTCTCTTGCCGCACAACGGGTCAGTCCCATGAAGTCATTACCCGATACACTCGCTCACTCCGATTACCTTGCTGCCACCGCCAAGTATGCCGAGTGGGCGCCCAAACCTTTAGCCGCGTTTGAGCAGCTCGCGCAAGCAACTTTTACCGATGGCGCGCTCAGCACCAAAGAAAAGGAATTGATCGCCGTCGCCTGTTCGCACGTGGTGCGCTGCGCGTATTGCATCGACTATCACGTTGGGCTGGCGACGGACGCCGGCGCCTCCGAGCCCGAGATATCCGAGTCGATTTGGGTGGGCATCACGCTCGCCGCGGGGGCCTGTTTCTCGCATAGCGATCTCGCTGCCCGGCGCATGAAAAAACCCGAAAAAGATTACTATCCCCGAGAAAAAACGCCGGATTTCACCGCGCTGGCAAGCGCTAATCCAGCCGCCTACGCAGCTTATGTAGACCTCAATCACGCGGCGTTTCAAGACGGCGAGGTTCCGGCGCGCTTGAAACGTTTGACCGCGATCGCTTGCGCTCACAATACGCGCTGCCCGATGTGTATCGAGCATCACGTTTCCAGTGCCCTTGAAGCTGGCGAAGAAAAGCCTGCCATAGCCGAAGCGATATGGGTGGCGATTGAAATTGGCGCGGGCGCGAGTTTCGGGCACGCCGGCTTGGCGGCCGCACTGATGGCCACAAAATGACTGAGTACTCGACGCGTTAGTAATGAACAAACCCACCATCGTTACGCTCGTGTTCGGCGTCTTAATCCTCGCGGCGTTCGCCTTTTTGACGCCCGAGCAAACGTTTGAATCGTCCGCGTTTGACCAACCCTACGCCGAGCGCGAGGACAATAAGATTGTCGCTATCCATCACTGCGACGGTACACTCAGCACGGCTTTCCTGACGAATTGCGCGGCGTTGCACTGCGAGCAGGCCGTTTTCAGCCAGCTTGCAGACCAAACCTTTCAGCAGATTTTGGCGACGGAGATCGCAATCGATCCACAAACCGACGATATCGTGATCGCAGGCGAAATTATTTACGCACCTCCCGATAAGCCGGCGGTACCTTTCAACTGCTCAATGCGCGGCCTAGAAATTTTGCAAGCGCGGGTTCTTTAACAAGGTAATCAATGAAAAAACGCGACTTACTTGGATTGGTTATTACGCACATCGCCACGGGCGCCCTGGGCTTCGCCACGGGGATTTATATGCTGCCCATTCTGATCGCGCCACCCTCGCCGGACGCGGAGGTTATCGAGGCGCGTTCGCACCAAGCTCGATATTCTGGAACCTTTGACCGGCTGCGCGAAGGCAGCGACACGTTTCACTGGGGTGAAGGCACGGTTTATATCGAAAACGACCGCGTCTCCTTTATTGGCGAGCTGGCGCCGGGACCTGACTACAAACTCTACCTATCGCCGAGCTTTATCGAGACCGAAGCGACATTCAATGACACGAAATCATCAATGGTCAGGATCGGTTCGGTCGATACCTTCGAGAATTTCGAGGTCATGATTCCCCCTGGCATTGATCCAGCGCAATTCAATACAGTCATTGTCTGGTGCGAATCGTTTCAGGAATTCATCTCGTCCGCGAAATACCAATGAGCGTTAGAGTATTGGGGAAGTCGATAGCGCAACTAGGTACCTTCGCAAAGATCATCCTCGCCACCACATCACGCGAATAAGAATACCGTGAGCGAGTAGCCGAGAATTACCCCGCGTATGAAGTCGGAGCCTCAAGAAAATACTGCCGTTTTCACCGGGATTACCCTCGAGACGCGCTTCGCCGTTCAAAGCACTCTGTTAGCAAGAACGCAAAAAATCGTGAAGAATTTTGGCGAAAGAGGCAGGAGTCGAACCTGCCGGACACGCATTCGCACGTCCCAACGGATTTGAAGTCCGCGCGCCCCACCGGGAGTCGATTCTCTTTCGCCGCTGATGGTATCAAAAATCGCTCGCTCTCAGTCGGCCCCGACAGAGAAACGCGCTAACATCCGACCATCCAACCTAGAGAACCCACCATGGCTGAATCCCGCCCAGAGGCCACCCCGACCACGCTGATCGATAATGAGCGCGTGATCGTCACCGAATGGCGTTTCCCTGTCGGTGGCGAAACCGGCTGGCACCGTCACGAACATGATTACATCGTGGTGCCACAAACCACTGGAAACCTGCTGCTGGAAACCAACGAGGGCGACATCACAGCGGCGTTGAAAACCGGTGAGCCGTATTTCCGTAACGTTGGCGTTGAACACAACGTCATCAACGCCAACGAATTTGAGTTTGTCTTTGTTGAAGTGGAGATCCGTTAATGGCGCATCTAGAGCGTTTCGAACTTAATGGACGCGTCGCTGCGGTAACCGGCGCCGGGCGCGGTCTCGGCCGCGTAATGGCGCTTGATATCGTTCGCTCGGGCGGGCGCGTGGCGATTGGCAGCCGTACAGTCAGCGAACTGGAAAAGCTCAAAGCGGAAATCGAGAGCATGGGCGGCGAGTGCCACGTCTGCGAACTGGATGTGACGAGCGTGGATTCGATTCAACGCTTTGTCGATTCGACCGTTACGCACTATGGCCGCCTTGACGTGATGGTAAACAATGCGGGGTTTGGGCGGGTCGGCCCTATTCTAGATTGCGACGAAGATCTCTATGACGCTATTTTGGACACCAACCTTAAAAGCGTATTCTTCGGGAGCAAAATCGCCGCGCAACAAATGATTCAACAAGGCGGTGGCGGCTGCATTATCAATATCTCCTCACAGGCGGGGGTCGTCGCAGCGCCTGGCAGAGGTGCCTATAGTGGCGCCAAAGCCGGGGTCAACAACTTCACCAGAACCGCGGCCGCCGAGTGGGCGCCGCATCAAATTCGCGTGAATGTTATCGCGCCAACCGTGACGCGCTCGCCAATGGCGGAACAAGCGGTGAAGGACAGCGAAGAATTCGCGCAAATGGTGCGCGACAAAATC
>JBCCEV010000213.1:0-5277 GCA_039030125.1 Pseudomonadota bacterium
CTGCGCCGGCCTATTGCACGACGAGAGTCATGGCCCTGAGAAAACGATTCGCGCAGTAGACGCCGACTTTATGATGGAGAATATCCGCGTCAATACGCTGCCCACGCTTATGCTTGCGCGGCATTTCTCCCCCGTACTGAAACGCAGTTTGTCACCGCTGTTTGCTACGGTATCTGCGAAGGTGGGCAGTATTGCCGACAACCGACTGGGCGGTTGGTACAGTTATCGACTCTCCAAAGCCGCGCTCAATATGGCCATCAAGACGCTCAGTATTGAATGGCGACACGCAAATCCGCGCGGGGTCGTCGCAGCGCTGCACCCTGGCACCAATGACACAGCGCTATCGCAGCCCTTTCAGAAAAACGTGCCGCCTTCGAACCTGATGCTACCTGAAGAGTCGTGCGAGGCAATGGTCGATGTATTGCAAGGGCTGACGCCCGCCAATAGCGGTAAGTTCTGGGCGTGGGATGGGGAAGAGTTGCCGTGGTAAGGCGAGTGTGTAGGGAAAATTATTCGCGACTGGATTTCGCCACTCGAAAACGGCTGATCCAGCCAATTCAAACCTGCGTAAAAGTTGGGTAGGGTGTGCTTAACGCGACGACCAAGAACTGTTGTAAGGATGTGGCCGCCGCAACTATCAGAGTAATTCACTATGCTTACGCTAAGAAACGCTTTTGTTCTGTGCCTTTTGCTTGTTCCAGGCTTAGTGAGCGCTAACTGCAGTTCACTGTTGGATTTTAGTGCGCAAAAACTACGTTCGAGCGATACCGTGAATTTTTGCGAACGCTATCAAGACAAGGTGTTGTTAGTGGTGAACACCGCCAGTAAATGTGGATTTACCCCGCAGTTTGAAGAGCTTGAAGTGCTCTACCAAAAGTACCGCGACAAGGGCTTGGAGATTGTCGGGTTTCCCTCGGATGATTTTGCCCAGGAGCACGATGACAGCGAGGCCATCGCGGAGGTGTGTTACATCAACTACGGGGTGTCCTTCACCATGTTGGAGGCGAGTCAGGTGCGCGGCGATGCCGCCAACCCGTTGTTCAAAGCCTTAGCTGAGGCAACGGGCAGCACACCCAAGTGGAATTTCAGCAAGTATCTGATCGGTCGGGACGGGGGTGCGCTCGAACATTTCGGCTCGTTTATATCGCCGGTTGGCAGCAAGCTGGAAGACGCCGTTATCGGCGCTCTGGGAAGTTGATTCTGTTCTGCTAGGCCTCTCTCCCAGATTGGGAGAGAGGTTGCAAGAATGTGGGAGTGCGGATTAACCCCGCATGCGCGATCCGTCAGGATCATACAGTGGCCCGGCTTGAATTTCCGCCGGGTACATTTCTCCTAAAATTTCGACTTCAACTTTGGTACCTGCAACGGCGTGTTCGGTCGGCACATAACCCAGCGCCATCGATTTTTTGATGTGGTGCGCGTATCCGCCCGATGACACGTAACCGATTGCTTCGCCATCTTTAAGAATGGCCTCGTCATTGGAAACATCGATACCGTCGACGTCGATTACCAGTGATACTAGTTTTTTACTTGGGCCGGTTTCTTTCTCTTTCAGCGCCGCCGCTTTGCCGACAAATTCCTTATCCCAATTGATGAAGAAATCGAGTCCGCTTTCTGCCGCGGTAAAGTCGGGGCGGAAATCCAGGGTCCAGGCCCCCCAGGCTTTTTCTAAGCGCATCGACATCAATGCGCGCGCGCCGTACCAGCGGTAACCCAAATCAGCGCCGGCTTCCTCGATTGCTTCGGCGAGACGAATGAGATATTGCGGATGACAGTAAATCTCGTAACCCAGTTCACCGGAGAAACTGATGCGCGACAGGATTACCGGCACATCGCCAACCACGCTGCGTTTGATATCGCGGAACTTGAGGCCCTCGGCGGAGACGTCTTCGCGGGTAATCCGCGACAATAGCTCGCGTGATTGGGGCCCGGACACGGAAATGCCGTGCCAATCGTCGGAGACGTTGCGGTAAGTAACGCCCGACTCTGGGAGGCGCGCTTCGAACCAGCGGCGATGCGCTTCTTGCATGGCGCCGGAGCCAAACAACATAAAGTGCTCTTCATTGAAAGTCGCCACGGTCAGGTCACCGTAGAGCTTGCCCGCTTCGGTCAGCATTGGCGTGAGTGTGATGCGGCCGGGTTTTGGAATTCGACCGGCTAACACATGGTCGAGAAACTCGCGTGCGCCCGGGCCTGTGAATTCGTGTTTGGCAAAGTTGGCGACTTCCACCCCGGCCACCGCAGTGCGCACCGCTTCAATCTCGCGCGCCACATAGTCGAAGGAGCGATTGCGGTGGAACGTGGGTTCCTCGTAGGCGTCTTCCGGGCTGTCGGCAAACCACAGCGCGTTCTCGAGACCAAAGCCTTGATCCATTCGCGCCCCTTTGGCGACCAGCCGGTCGTAGAGTGCGGTGGTCTTTTGGGTGCGACCTTTGGGCAGTGTTTCATTCGGAAAGGTCATGACGAATCGGCGCTCGTAATTTTCCGTCGATTTGATTGTGCCCCAGTCCGGGGTTGCCCAGTCGCCGAAACGCGCCACGTCCATAGCCCAGACGTCGATGGTCGGTTCTCCCTCGATCATCCATTCCGCCATGGTGCGACCGACGCCGCCGCCTTGGCAGAACCCGGCCATCACACCAACCGCGCACCAGTAGTTGGTCATACCCGGAACGGGACCGATCATCGGGTTACCGTCGGGACCGAAAGTAAACGGGCCGTTGATGGTGCGTTTGATGCCCGCTTCGCCCAGCGCCGGGATGCGCTCAAAGGCCATTTCCAAACGGTCGGCGATTCGCTCCAAATCGGGGTTGAGCAGTTCGTGACCAAAGTCCATGGGAGTGCCGCCCACTTTCCATGGAGTGCCGCGTGGCTCGTAGGTGCCGAGTAACAGACCGTCGTGCTCCTGGCGGAAGTAAATGTTGGCCTCGTAATCGATCCCGCAGGGCAGGCGCTCTTCGCGCTCGGCGATTTCAGGGATCGACTCAGTAATAAGGTAGTGGTGTTCCATTGGCTGCACGGGCAGAGGGAGATTGGACATATCGCCCACTTCGCGCGCCCACAAGCCGCCACAGTTAACGATCATTTCGGCGTGAACATTGCCCTTGGGCGTTATCACGTCCCAGGTGCCGTCACTGCGCTGTTTGGTTTCGGTCACGGGCGTGTGAGTGTAGTACTTGCCTCCGATGGCTTTCGCTGCTTTGGCAAAGGCGTAGGTGGCACCGGATGGATCAAGATCGCCGTCCTGGTCGTCCCACAGCGCGGCCAGGTAGTGCTTGGGGTCGATCAGCGGGTGGCGATCGGCTACCTCGCGGGGCGAGATAAACTCCTGCCTTAATCCCATGTAGCGCGCCTTGGAGCGCTCGCGTTTGAGGTAGTCATACCACTCCTGTGTGGAGGCGAGGTAGAAGCCGCCGGTCATGTGCATCGACAGGGACTGACCAGAGAGTTCTTCGATTTCTTTGTAGAGATCGATGGTATAGCCCTGCAAGCGGGAGATATTGGGATCCGAGCTGATTGTGTGGATTTGCCCGGCTGCATGCCACGACGAGCCTGACGTCAATTCGTCGCGCTCTAGCAAAATGGTGTCTTTCCACCCGTACTTGGTCAGGTGGTACAAAATTGAACAACCGACGACACCGCCGCCGATAATGACTACTCTTGCTTGGGTTTCCACTTTCTCTCCCGATTCTATCTGTTACATCGCTATCCGCTGGCTACAAGGATAGGTTTTATCTGTTTGCCCCGGTTGGCAGGGTGTGGTTGCTGGGAAACGTCTCAGTACCACGCATCCTCCATCGACGCCTTCTTCTTTGCAATAAACTCGCACAGTTCCTCGTCTTTTGCTGCGTCGAGAGGGGGCGCTTCGTATTCGTTAAGGACGGCCTTCCAGCGCTCGTTGGCACGCACGACCGAGTCCTTCGATCCCTCGTCTTCCCACTGCTCGAAACTCTCGGAGTTCGATAGGGTCGCATCGTAGTACGCGGTTTGATAATTCGCCATGGTGTGTGAGTTGCCCAGCATATGATCGCCCGGTTGTGCCTCTTGATAGGCATCGACAGCCAAGCCGTTGTGGTCGCAGGCGACACCTTGCAGCATGCGCTGGTAACCGCCCAAGCGATCGCAATCCATCATAAACTTTTCGATATTGGTCACCAGCCCCGCCTCGCTCCAACCCGCTGAGTGCAGGGTGTAGTTCGAGCCACCAAGTGCGGTGGAGTGCATGCTGTCGGCGCTTTCAGCGGCGGACTGGGCATCGGCCAGTTTGGACGCGGTCAGCGAGCCGCCGCAGCGAAGTGGCACACCGAGACGTCGCGCGAGCTGTCCAACCATGTAGTTCGACATAGTCGGTTCGGGCATGCCGAATGTGGGGGCACCTGACTTGAGGCTCATTGAAGACAGGAAATTGCCAAGGACAAACGATGACCCAGGTCGCACGAGCTGACTGAGGGCGCCGCCGGCCATCGCCTCCGCCAAGGCTTGGGCGACTGCGCCGGCTACGGTTACCGGACCCATCGCGCCGCCCAAAATAAACGGCACGACGATAATGCCCTGGTTGGCGCCGCAGTAGGTGCGAATCGCGTGGGTGGCGACCTTGTCGAACATCAGCGGCGAATTGACGTTGACGTTGCCCATCACGCAGCAGTTCTCCTCCAGAAAATCGGTGCCGAACAAAATACGCGTCATTTCTACCGAGTCTTCGCAGCGCGATTTCTCGGTGATCATGCCAAGGTAGGGCTTGTCTGAATATTTGATATGCGAGTACACGATATCAAGGTGTCGCTTGTTCACCGGCACATCGCAGGGCTCGACCAAAATGCCGCCGGAGTGGTGCAGATAGGGTGTCGAGTAGGCGAGCTTGATCAAACGTTGCAGGTCTTCAAGTGCACCGTAGCGGCGGCCCTCATCCAAGGAGCGATAGAACGGTGCGCCGTAAATCGGTGCAAACACTTGGTTGGTGCCACCGATCTTGACCGTGCGGGCCGGATTGCGCGCCTGCTGCGTAATAACCTTCGGTGCGGTTTTGAGTAGCTCGCGACACATGCCTTCGGGCATCCGCACCCGCTCGCCCTTCACATCGGCTCCGGCCTCACGCCAGATATCGAGGGTTTCCGGGTCGTCGCGAAAATCAATACCGATTTCCTGCAACAGGTAATCGGCCTGGTTTTCGATCGCCACCAGCGCCTCTTCGTCCAGAAAATCGAAGTACGGAATCTTGCGCTCGATATACGCGGGTGCCGCTGGACCAGTATCGCGAGCCTGAGTCCGAGAACGGCGACC
>JBCCEV010000214.1:0-5259 GCA_039030125.1 Pseudomonadota bacterium
CGATGATGCATTGCAAGCTTACATCGCCAAGAGGAAAGCCAGCATGCCCGACAAAAACTACTTTTGATCCAGGGTTACAGTTGGTGAAACTTTACTTGAAAATTAACTAACAGTCCTATGTATTTGTTTTTAGAGATCGATGACTTCGGTGTCGAGGCGTTTGAGGCTCGCCTCGCATCGGTGAGCGACGATTTCCGGGCGGCCATCGATTCCCCTTTTGCCGCTGGCGTGACGCACGAGCCCGAATTTGGTTGCAAGCGTAAAGTCATTGCGCCGCGATGACAGCACCTCACCAATCAAGGTTTCGTTGTGGCCATCACCGTAGGCATTGGCGGTATCAAAAAACGTGACGCCAAGTTCCAAAGCGCGCTCGAGCGTGCGCGCTGATTCGTCACGCTCGGCGCTGCCGTAAGCTTGGGACATGCTCATACAACCCAGACCAATGCAGGACACCTCAAGCTCACCGAGTTTCCGGGTTTCCACGTACGACTAAATCCTCGAAGTTATGGTTTTTGAACTAGCATTTTTTTTCGCCGCCACCATCGTATCGCCATCACGCTTATCCGTAATCCCCAATAGTGTAAAAGGTGAGTGGTGACAAAGAATCCGATCCCCGCAGCGAAGTAAGGTCGGTGATCATGCGAGATAATGCCCACAGCGATAAAAAGGCAAGCGGCGAGCAAAATTTTAGTCTTGATAATTGCCCGATGTGCGGGTTTTCGCCAGTCGAGATCGAGCAGGGAATACAAGGCGATAACCAGATGCATCGAGACCAAAAAAGCGGCAACGATTACCACAAGCTTGACTATCATGGCGCGCGTTCCTCGATGATTTCCACGGTACCCGCTTCGCCGTCGATTTCGATCATCATGCCTGAGGTTATGATTTCGCAGGCCCGTGCGACGTCAACGACGCATGGCATTGCATACTCACGCGCGACGGTGCCGGCATGAGACAAATAGCTGCCGACTTCAACAACCGCGCCGCGCGCGGTGAGGAACAGCGGTGTCCACGCGGGATCCGTGTAGGGAGCGACCAGAATTTCACCCGGTTCTAGCGGCCCGTCGCTGGCGGGGTCGCGTATTACCTTGGCACAACCTCGGTAGCGGCCGGGTGAGGCGCCAAAGCCCCGCAGCAAGGCCTCAGGAGTCTGGTCAATTCGTGTATCAGCACTTAAATCGAATCCCAAGGTACGCGGTGGCGTTTGTTTGCTCTGACGGATCCATGTTAGGCGCCGTTCGCGAATGCGTTGTTCAACATCGCGCCATACCAGATCGCCGCGCTGAAGTTCCATGAGTTCACCCATTCGCAGGTAGAATGCATCGCCAGCGCAGCGTAGCTGCTGACGTTCAAGTAGCTCGCGCTCAAGGTCCAAGATTTTGAGCCTGACCACTTCGTTGACCATGATGTGGTAGTAACGGGAGTTTTCGCGAAGCTTCGTAAAATACTTGGCGCGGTTTACACAGTGCATTAGAAGTCGCCAGCGAATGCCAAGGTGTTTTTCACCAAAGTGGTGGCTCACGCTGCGCTGCAGCCGCTGGCGCAGCCGTTGGCGCCGAGCCCGGGCTTGCGCTTCTACTCTGGGTGGCTCATCGGCGCTCAGCAGATAGTTTTTTATCATCGCAAAAATGGCGGTCGGGTCCTCGCGCCAGCGCGGCACCGCGATTTCGAATTCGCGCATCGCGCGATGCCCGTGCTCGGCCACATAGGCGTTGAAGGCCTTAACAAATTCCTTGTCAGGATCAGCATGCTTGGTGGTCTCCCAAATGTCCCCGATGCTGGCGTATTTGAACCAGCCAAGCACTTCTTGATCGTTGCGTGCGGCATGGGCGAGGTCGCGAATGCCGTGGCCCATCTCGACGGATTTCAAACCGGCGCCGCCGGCGCATAGAAAGGCGCTCGCTTCGTTGGGAAGATCCGGCGCCCAGCGTTTAAGAAAGATTTTTAAAAGCGCGAGCCAGAAAAAGTAACGGACCGCGCCGAGATTAACGGCCAAAGGCAGCCACCCGATGGGCGCTAAGAAAGGCGCATTGCAACCGGTCAAGGTCCACAGCGATTCGCGTGGCCCGAGCGCATCGTCTGCGCGCACCGCGCGCACGCGCTGACGAAAGCTCTCCAGCGCATCGTCCGGCAGATCACGCGTGCGCCCGAGAAACACGCCATAGCTTGTAGCGAACAGCAACAATCCAATAACCCCGGCAATGAGTTTCAGCGGCGACAGGCGCAGCGCACTCAGGTCTTTGACTTCCCCCAAATAGCAAATCTGCGTGGCTTGCACATCGCTCAGCCGTACAGGTGACAGCCGTTTGACTTTATCTAGCGAGAGGTATGCCCGGCCCTGGAACAGCGCCAATCCAGGCGGTAGGTCACGGCCAAAAATGTCTTCGGCCAGTGGCGTCAATGGTTCCGTGAAATTCTCTACCAGGGGTTTGAAGATGACCCACTTGCCCGGTGGGGGAGGCGCCAAGTCGTCCGCCAGGATGGTCGTTATTGGTCGTGCTTGCAGGAGGTAAATTGTTCCGTCGAGCAACGCCCATTCAACGTCTTGCGGGGCATCGAAGGCGGTTTCGGCGCTCAACACCAGTTCTGTGATCGTTTTGATCTGATCGTCTTCTAATGTCGCGCGGCGCCGATCGGCGTTGGCGACCACCGCCAGGCGCGGTTCGCCAGGCGGGACCGGTCGACCCGGCACCATGACCCGCTTGTCTGCGATTCGCCGGCTTAGCACCGTGCCTGATTTGCGATCGCAGACAAAGTGATCGGGTGTGACTCGACCATCAACAAGGGCGGCACCCATACCCCAGCTTGATTCCGTGACGATCGATTCGCGTTTCCCCGTGGCTGGATCGGCACTGAAACTGACCCCAGAAACTTCAGCGTTGATCATGACTTGAACGATCACTGCCATTCGCGCCGCGCCATGCGAGACGCCATGCGTTTCCCGGTAGTGAATCGCGCTGTCAGTGAATAATGACGCCCAACAGTTGCGGACCATCTCGAGGAGCGATCCGCGCGCGCCATAGTAGTAGGTCGCGTGTTGGCCCGCGAAGCTCGCGCTCTCGCTATCCTCGGTCGTCGCTGAGCTTCTAATCGCGTAGAGCGCGGCGTTGTCGATTTCGGCGCGCAGTGTCGCTTCGGCGGCCATGATCGTGTTGATCAGCTCTGGCACGATTGGCGCGTGGATGAGTCCTTGGCGGATTTCTGCGCCACGAACCGGGGAAATTGGACCGCCTTGAACAGCAGCCTGCAGATCGGCGCTGAGGTTGCCGACAAACCGCTGGTAGACCTCGGTTGTTACCACGAACGCGGGCGGTACGGTTAAACCGTGGCGAAGTAAATGCGCCAAATTGGCGGCTTTCCCACCCACCAACGCCACACGGGTGGCATCGGGATCAGTGAGTCTCAGACAGTACTGTGGCACGGTTAGGCAACAAAGCGCGTCGGGGTTTTGGTTGCGCTCAGACTGGCCGCAATCGCTCGACCTGGCGGGTGCCCTGGGGTTGGATATCGCCAGGGACACCAGCGCCGTCGGCGATGCTTTTAGCGCCTCGTTCGCCCGGGCCCTGCGAGCGTTTAACGCTCACTGGGCCAACCGCTGTGCTTCGCGCCGGTTTTAGCGACCGCCGCGTTAGGCAGAGTGCCGATTGCGGCGCTGGCCGCTGTCTCGGGTGCGATTTGCAGCCGGCGTGACTTTGGAGCAAGGCGCCGGCTCAATGGGGGTCCACGTGAACGCGAACGCCGTTGCTTCCTGGCTGCGAGCCGGGCCGCCCAGCAGGCCCGCCGCATGCCTTGCGCCAACGTTTTGAGCCGCTCATATTTCGCTGCCGCTCACAACGTAACGGTTTGCCCTATCGAGGGTCATAGTCATCCACGTAAGCTAACGGTTGTTTGGAGCTAGCATACTGTGGGGTGTATTGGATAGGTACCCCGATCCCGGCGCTTTAGCGACAATGCGTTAACCAACGTGAAGATTTAATTGAAATGTCGGAAGCACTCAAGGATCTGATTGCGCTGCTGTCGCTCGATTCGGCTGGCGAGAATATTTGGCGTGGCTTGGGTTCAAAAAATGACGGTGCCGAGGGCACTTACGGTGGACACTTTTTAGGTCAAGCAACGGCGGCCGCGCAACTGAGCGTTGCACCCGATCGTTATATCCATTCGTTGCACGGCTATTTCTTGCGCGGCGGCGTGCCCGGCGAGCCTTACGATTATCACGTTGAAAACGTCCGCGATGGGCGGACCTTTAGTCATCGACGCGTCACGGCGATGCAAAATGGCAAGGCGATGTTCGACCTGCTCGCTGCTTTTATGGCGGCGGAGGACGGGCGGCGGATCAAGAGCGAACCGCCTGAGGACTTTGGCGATCTGCCGGAGCCAGAAAGCTTGCCCCGCTATCACGAGATGATGGCCAACTTGGATGAACAGCCGCTCCCCGAAGAATGGGCGCTGCGCGAACACGGTGTCGATATTCGTAATATTAATGCACCTTGGAACGAACAAGGGCCTTCGGCGCGCGGCGGTATTCGCCACTGGATCCGATCCAATGGGACCGCTCCAAATAATCGTGCACTGCATGCCGCAATGTTGGCTTACCAAAGTGATGAATCTGTATCCGATAATATTTTGATCCCGTTTGGCTTAACGTGGGGGACGCCTGGGATCACCTTTGTGAGTTTGGATCACGCGATGTGGTTTCATCGAGAAGTCGATTTAAACGAATGGCATTTCGTGGAGCAATGGCCCGAGGCGGGTGGCCATGGCCGGGGTCTTGCGCACGGTAAGGTTTGGTCGCGTTCAGGAGAACTCATAGCTTCTTTTTCACAAGAAGCTTTGATGCGGTTGGATTAATCTTTTAAGAGGTCGGCAGGTGAAGATTGGTGTGTCACTCCCGGTGCGGGAGATGCAGAACGATTTGGAATCTATCAAGGCGTTTGCGAGACTCGCCGAAGATCTGGGTTTCACTCATTTACGTGTCCCTGATCAAATTATCCGGCCTGGCAACGGCCATTTGCACGAACCGTTGACGTTGATGGCTTATCTGGCTGCCATCACAACACAGATTGAGCTCGTGCCATCAGTGGCCCACCTGCAGTTGCATCTCTCTCATGGGCTCTACTGTGTGTATGTGGGGAGAGTATGTAGATAAGCTTCCACCCCCTCTCGTCTGTACTGCTCTCTCATCTGTTTGACCACTGCCAAGACACAACATCATACAATGGTGTGCGGCATCACTGTGGTCTGGGTGACCTATCACACAAC
>JBCCEV010000215.1:0-5251 GCA_039030125.1 Pseudomonadota bacterium
TCGTCGCCGACGGCTGGTCGTTAGATGTCCTGTTGCGCGAACTTGGGGTTGGGTATCGGGCGGCACTTCTGGGCTTGGAGCCAGAACTTCCTGATCTACCCACGCAGTATGCCGACTTCTCGGCCTGGCAACGGCAGTACCTATCAGGCGCGGTGCTCGACAAACAGCGCCAGTTTTGGATTGCCAAATTGGGTGGCGAACTGCCTGTGTTACAGCTCCCCGGCCAAGGTCCCAGGCAGCGCGTTCAGACATTCAATGGCGCGGTTGAAGAATTCAAAATACCCTTGGCGATCACCGAGAAATTGCGCGCTTTGGCGGCAAACCATCACGCGTCGCTATTCATCATTTTGCTCGCCGCGTTTAAAGCCTTGCTGTTTCGCTACACCGGCCAAGGCGACATCGTGGTGGGCACGCCGGTGGCCGGGCGGCAGCGCCGCGAGTTGGAAAATCTGATCGGTTTATTCGTCAACACGCTAGTGCTGCGAAGTAGCGTCGCATCACATCAGACCTTTGCCCAATTACTTGCTCTCGTCAGGAATACGGTACTCGATGCCTATGAGCATCAAGACCTACCGTTCGAAAAGCTCGTCGAAGAGCTGCAGCCTGAGCGCGATCTCAGCGTCAGCCCGCTTTTTCAGATTAAATTTCGTTTGGAAAACGCGCCGAGCGAATCTATCGAGTTACCGGGTTTGCAAATACGCCGCCGCCCGCATGCACTGATCACGGCCAAACTCGACCTCAGTGTCGACATGTACGAAACCACCGATGGTTTGGTGGGCGCTTTCGAGTACAACGCTGATCTATTCTCCGCAGCCACGATGGCAAAGATGGCAGCGCATTTTGTGACGTTCGTGGACAGTATAGCCGCCGATCCCGAGATGCCGATTGCCGAACTCAAACTACTCGACGATATCGAGCATGAACAAATCGTTAATGCATGGAATAACAAACGCGCACCCTATCAGGACCACGCTTGCTTCCATCAGCTTTTCGAACAACAGGTGGAACGCTCACCGGCAGCCACTGCCGTGGTCTTCGACGGTGAGAAGCGCCTCGAACTGAGCTATCAACAGCTCAACCAACGTGCTAACCAGCTCGCTCATCACTTGATCAGTCGTGGGGTCAGTCCCGAGGACGTCGTAGCGATTGGCGTCGAGCGCTCGACGGAAATGGTGGTCGCCTTGCTCGCCGTTCTAAAAGCCGGAGCGGCCTATCTGCCCCTAGATGTCACCTACCCCGTTGCGCGATTGGAATATATGCTGGAGGACGCGGGCGCAGTTTTATTATTGAGTACTCAAGGGCTCGAACTCCCACACGGGATCGAACGAGTCGACTTGGACGCCCTTGACCTCGAGAGTCAGCCCAGCGCCAACCCAAATATCTCGCTTACGCCCGAACACCTCGCCTATCTCATTTACACCTCCGGTTCGACGGGCAAACCCAAGGGTGCGCTGATACCCCACGGTGGCCTGGTCAATTTAACCGAAGACAAAATCCGCGTGTGCCGGGTCGAGCCAGGTGATGCCGTTTTGCAGTTCTTTTCCTTCAGCTTCGACGCCTCTGTACCCGAGTTCATCATGAGCCTCGGGGTCGGCGCGCGCTTGGTACTCGCGCCGAGCGAGAAACTGCTGCCTGGGCCTGAATTAAGCACGTTATTGGCGCGCAACGCGATCACGCATATCACCATGACTCCGTCCGCTTTGAGTGCGCTACCCCTCGCCGAATATCCCGCCCTCAAGATGGTACTGGTGGGCGGCGAAGCCCCGGCGCCGGATCTCATCGAAAAATGGTGTGCGCGACGGCGCTTTATCAATGCCTACGGGCCCACCGAAACAACCGTGAATGCCTCGATGGTTGTGTGCGGTAACGGCGAACCATTAGAACCCACAGTCTTGCCAAGCACCAACAAACAACTTTATGTCCTTGGCGATGCACTCCAGATCCAACCGATCGGGGTGGTGGGAGAACTTCACGTCGCGGGCGTCGGGCTCGCGCGCGGCTATCATGGACAAGGCGCCATGACCGCCGAGCGCTTCGTCCCCAATCCCTTCAACGGCGAGGACTCTGCGCAAAACTCGCCAGTGCTTTACAAAACCGGGGACCTAGCGTGCCAACTGTCCGACGGCCGGATCCGCTTACTTGGACGCATAGATCACCAAACCAAAATCCGTGGTTTTCGTGTCGAAGTTGGCGAAGTCGAGCATATACTTTCCGGGCACCCCGCTATCGATGCGGCGGTCGTCACCATCCGCGAAGACCAAACCGGTAATCGACGGCTGTTAGCGTTCGGCGTTAGGCGCAATGGCTGTGAAGCGACCCCAAGCGAAATACGCCAGTTCGTCGCCGAGAAATTGCCGCGCTTTATGGTGCCATCGACCTTCACGTGGCTCGAGGCGCTGCCGCTCACGGTTAACGGCAAAGTCGATCTAAAAGCCTTGCCCGATCCCGAGCGCGAAGCAGTTTTCGTTGCCCCGCGCAACGATCGGGAAGCGATGCTGACCGAACAATTCGCGAGCCTACTCGAGATTGAGAAAGTGGGGGTGGATGACAACTTTTTTGAGCTCGGCGGGCACTCATTACTTGCTACACGGCTCGTCGCCGCACTGCTTGAGGCTTACGAGGTAGAAGTCACGGTAATGGACCTCTTCGACGCTCCGACGCCCGCGACACTGGCCGAGCGCATTGTCCATAAAGAGCAGTTAGCAAAACTGATTGATTCACCCGAGGATGCCGGTGACGAGGAAGAACGCGAGGAATTCGCGTTGTGAACGCTAACGAGAATGTTTGGTTAAGTGATCGGGTCGTTGTGGAACCCCTGATCAACCGCTGGTACGCCTGGAGTTATCTCATCCCACCGGCGACCGCCGCGCGCTATCTCACTGAATCCCAAATTCCCGTCTTGGAATCCTTTTGCGCGGCACCACAGGTTCACGTTGATGCGCTAAAAGATCCCGCGATGATGGGCGGTCCCTTCGTGCAGTATGGTGCCGATCGCGTTGACGAGGTGAGGACGCTCCTTGATACGACGCGCCAGCAACAACTGGCGCTACAACACCTGAGCGCGGCGATAGCATCGCTCGACGATTTGCTAGACGAGCATCCTCCAGGAAGCCCATTCGCGGAACTGTACGAACAAATCCCAGCGCCGCTGCGCGGCTTTATCGAATTGGTCTACGATGGTCGCGATCGCGCCGGCGCGCGATTCTTCGAGGGACTCCTTTATCGCAGCGAGTATTACCGAACCTCTAATCAGAGTATCGCCCTCACCCGTTTTCCTGATATCGACCAACGTGCGTTCGTCCTCAGTACCCCGCGGCTCAAGGCTGATGTCGATCTAGAACTCGAGATACCCTTTTGTGATACGCGCTTGGACCCATTGTTCGCCATGCGCTGCCGCCCTCGCCCCCGCGGCGAAATCCAGGAAGTTCTCGGCCTCGACCCTGCCGACAATCGACGGCTGGACACCCTGTTTGATACCGGCAAAGAACCGCACACCCCGCAGCGTTACGACGGACCGGGATTACGGGTTCGTTATTTCGGGCACGCCTGTGTGCTGCTTGAAACGCGCGATGTCAGCGTTCTTTGTGACCCGCTCATCGCGTATCCGAACTCTGGCGTTTCAGAAGTCGTGCGCTACAGCTACGACGATCTCCCGGAAACCATCGATTACGCGGTCATAACCCACAACCACCAAGACCACGTGATGCTGGAGACGCTATTACAGCTACGCCATAAGATTGGCGAGCTTGTGGTTCCGAACTCGCAGCCGGGCTCGCTGCTCGATCCATCGTTGGCGCTCATGTTGAAGCAGCTCGGATTCGCGAATGTCACCAGCGTTGTCGCGATGGACGAGATCGCAATCCCCGGCGGGCGCATTATCAGCGTGCCGGTGCTCGGCGAGCACGGCGACCTGGATATTGCTACTAAGAATGCCTATTGGATTGAGCTGGCCGGACGCAGGGTGATGCTGGCTGCCGATTCCAACAATCTAGACAACGCGCTTTACCAGCATCTTCACCTGCTCCTGGGTTCCCCGGACATGCTGTTCCTCGGCATGGAGTGCGAAGGCGCGCCGTATACCTGGACCTATGGTCCGCTGCTAAGCGCTCGAGTATCCCATTCCCAAGCGCAGTCACGCCGCCTCGATGGCTCCGATTCAAACCGGGCGATGACGCTTGTGAAGGAATTGAATCCCGGCGCGGTCTACATCTATGCAATGGGGCAGGAGCCCTGGCTGCAATTCATTACATCCATCGACTACACCGACGACGCCCTCCCCATCGTGGAATCGAACCGTCTTGTTAATC
Organism: Pseudomonadota bacterium; assembly: GCA_039030125.1. Taxonomy (GTDB): domain Bacteria; phylum Pseudomonadota; class Gammaproteobacteria; genus JBCCEV01. The sequence continues at coordinate 4,308 of JBCCEV010000215.1, forward strand.
TAACGCGCTCAGCAGGCATTAGCTGCGAGCGTTTATTTGGCTGTCGTGAGTTTGTGCTCGATGCGCGCGCGGAAACACGGGCCGCGCCGCTTGCGATTGCCGCTCAACGGCACACGCGCGCCGCCCAAGCCAAACGCAAATCCGCTGCCCCGGTGAAGGCTAAAAGTCCCCAGGGGTCTGGCGCCAGTAACGACAGCGCACAAGCGCTCACCGCATTGTTGGAGCAACTCAATGTTTTGGGCGTGCGTCTCGCGCTCGATGGTGAACAGTTACGCATTAACGCGCCGAAAGGGGCCTTGAACGATGCCTTGAAGGCCAAACTGAAAGCCGCAAAACAGGACATCATTGCGCTACTAGGCCAACGCGAGAGTAACGCTGACGTCGGTGCAGAGAGGCCTTCGGATATCGGCAGCGATGAATGGCGCGAAGACGCGGCGCTAGCGGGCGATCTGCATCCGCAAAATCCGTCGGCCGCAGTCAGTGCTGTCGATGCCAAGACGTTGATGCTTACGGGCGCAACCGGATTTTTTGGTGCCTTTTTGTTGCGCGAGCTGCTCGATAAGACAACCGCCACGATCGCGTGCTTGGTAAGACCGCGCGACGATGACTCTAGCGAACGGGCCTTGTTCCAGCGCCTGAGCGACGCGCTTGCAAACTACGAACTCAGCGTCGACGACCTCGCGACCCGGGTCAAGCCGATCGCGGGCGATCTTAGCGTCGCAGATCTGGCCATTGCAGAGGCCGAACGGCAATGGCTCATTGAGCACGTTGATTGCATATACCACTGTGGCGCTGAGGTTCATCACGGCCTGCCGTATGAACAATTGAAGGCCGCCAACGTCAACGGAACGCGGGCGATCATTAGCTTGGCTTGCACCGGCCGGGTAAAGCCGCTGCACTTCGCCTCCACGAGCATTTGCTCAGCCACCCACTTACTGCGCGCA
>JBCCEV010000216.1:0-5229 GCA_039030125.1 Pseudomonadota bacterium
ATGGTGATCGCTAACTCCCATGTATCGAATGATCAATACGATCCCAGGATCGAGTCTTACCGTAATTTCAGACCCCGGTTCCATGCCGTAGAAAAATGCAGGGGTCGGCAACACGGTGAGATCGCCGTAGCTCCTAAGCGCTGCGGCGAAATCGACAAAGACCTCCGGATACATCAGGTAGGAGGCGAGTTCCTGATCGGTTATTTGCCGCTCAACCTTGCGTTCCGCCTCAGCCCGCGCCTCATTAAGGTCAACGGGCGGCAAAATCGATCCGGGACGCTCGGTGAACGGGATCTCAGCACCGATGATCTTCTTCTGAAGTTCCGCTGGAAACCCCGCCACGGGCTGTCCTAATTCACCGCGGAAAAATGAAATCACCGAATCTGGAAACGCGATCTCGGTATCGGGCGCTTCAACGTCGGCCCGCGAAAGGCCGCTAGTAACCATCATAAGGGCCATGTCGCCAACGACTTTTGAGGTTGGGGTTACCTTCACAATATCGCCGAACATATCGTTCACATCGGCGTAAGCCTTGGCAACCTCATTCCAGCGATCGGCGATTCCTAAGGAGCGCGCCTGCTCTCTGAGATTGGTGTATTGACCCCCAGGCATGCCGTGGACGTAGACCTCGGATGCGCCTGAGCGCTCTTCGGCTTCAAACGGAGAGTAACACTGGCGAACATCCTCCCAATATCGCGACAACTCACGGATGTGATCGGTATTCAAGCGGCTTGAGCACGGACCGTGTTTTAGCGCTTCAATGATCGATCCCAAATTGGGCTGTGAGGTCAGACCACTCATGGAATCCATGGCCGCATCGACGGCGTCTGCGCCTGCATCGATTGCCGCGAGTACGCTGGCCGCCGCAATGCCACTCGTATCGTGGGTATGAAAATGAATCGGAATGCTGACGTTATCTTTTAACGCGCTGACTAGATCCCGGGCGGCGGCCGGGCGGCACAGGCCGGCCATGTCCTTAATGCCGATGATATGCGCGCCCATTTGTTCCAATTCTTTGGCCAGCTCAATGTAGTAGTGCAAGTTGTACTGGCTTTCAGCCGGGTCACTCAAGTTCCCCGTGTAGCAAATCGCGGCTTCGGCGAGTTTGCCAGTTTCGACGACCGACTCGATCGCGACCTTCATGTTCTCAACCCAGTTCAGGGCGTCGAAAATCCGAAAAACGTCTATCCCTGCATCGGCAGCTTGAGCAACAAAGTAGTGGATGACATTGTCTGGATAGTTGGTATACCCGACACCATTGGAGGCGCGCAGCAACATTTGCGTAAGAATATTAGGCATCGCATCGCGCAACGCGGCAATCCGGCGCCAGGGGCATTCACGCAAGAAACGCATCGAAACATCGAACGTCGCGCCGCCCCAACACTCAACAGAAAATAATTCAGGCAACAGCCGCGCGTATGCTGGTGCGGCCGCGACCATATCGTAGCTTCTAACCCGGGTTGCCAGCAGCGATTGGTGGGCGTCCCTGAAAGTAGTGTCCGTAACCAATACATCTTTCTGGTCCAGCATCCATTGCCCGAAGCGTTCCGCGCCGAGTTCATCAAATTTTTGCTTAGTGCCGTCCACAACCGCCAAATGCTCCCATTCGGGAACCTTTGGCGAGGTTCGTCGCTTGGGCTGCGCACGCCCAACTACTTCTTGATTGCCATTCACCGTAACGTCGCCGACGTAGCGTAGCAGGCGCGTTGCCCGGTCGCGGCGCCGTGGAAACGAAAATAATTCAGGCGTCGTATCGACGAACGTGGTGGTGTAGTCGGCCAAGCGAAATTTCGGATGCGTGAGTAATCCTTCTAGGAATCGCAGATTGGTATTGACGCCGCGGATCCTAAATTCACGCAACGCTCGCAGCATTCTTTGATTAACTTCGGCTGCGGAATTTCCCCATGCGGTGACCTTGACCAACAAGGAATCGTAGTAGCGCGTGATCCTTGCGCCTGAGTAAGCGGTCCCAGCGTCGAGGCGGATCCCAAAACCAGAAGCGCTGCGATAGGTAGAAATCGCGCCATAGTCTGGGATGAAGTTATTTTCAGGATCTTCTGTTGTTACACGACATTGCATCGCGAATCCGCGCACGGAAATATCATCCTGCTTGGGAACCCCGGATCCCTCAGTGCCGATCTTTTCGCCTTCGGCAAGCCGGATCTGCGCTTTAACAATGTCGATCCCCGTGATCGCCTCGGTCACCGTGTGCTCAACCTGGACTCGGGGATTGACCTCAATGAAGTAAAAATCACGGGTCTGGGCATCAAGTAGAAACTCGACCGTCCCAGCGATCGAGTAGTTGGCCGCGCGGCAGATAGACAGAGCTGCTGCGCAAATCTCATCGCGCTGAGTTGGATTTAGATACAGCGCTGGGGCGCGTTCAACGATTTTCTGATTGCGCCGCTGAACGGTGCAATCACGTTCGAACAAATGTACGAGATTTCCGTCGTTGTCACCCAAAATCTGGACCTCGACATGTCGCGCCTGTCGGACGAGCTTCTCGAGGTAAACCTCATCATTGCCGAACGCAACTTCAGCTTCGCGTCGACCGGTGGCCACTAATTCCTGAAGGTCCTGCTCTCGCTCCACAACGCGCATTCCGCGCCCGCCACCGCCCCAGCTCGCCTTGAGCATCATTGGATAACCGACTTCTCGCGCCAAGGCCGCGATTTCGTCATCATCGCGGGGTAGCGGGCCCGTCGCCGGCATGACCGGTACTCCATTAGCAGCGGCTAACTCTCGTGCGCGCACTTTGTTGCCGAGCGTACGCATCACATCGCCCGAGGGCCCAATAAAAATGATCCCGGCGGCTCGGCAGGCGTCCGCGAATTCTGGGCTCTCAGAGAGGAAGCCGTAACCCGGATGCACCGCGTCTACGCCAGCCTCGCTCGCAACCCTTACGATATCCTCGATATCGAGATAAGCCTGAACGGGCGATTTACCTTCGCCGACCAAATAAGCTTGGTCGACCTTGAAACGGTGGAGTGAGAAGCGATCTTCGTGAGAGTAGATAGCGACGTTCGAAATATCTAACTCGGCGGCCGCGCGCATCACTCGAATGGCGATCTCACCGCGATTGGCAACTAATAGTTTCTTAATTCGTTTCAAGGTAGCTCAGGGCAGCGTTCCGACCCGGCGATTGTACATCGGTCGGCTCGCACTACGCCCGCACTCCTAAAACGAGCTCCGATTGTCGCAGGCGTTCAAGAATTTCAAGCATCGGGGCGCGCAACTGTTCGGTGCTTGAATTGCTAAGCTCGCTGGTCATCCTGACGAGCAGCTGATCGAAATCTTGTTCTTGGGTGATTAGCGCTTCAAGCAAAACCGCGGTCGGCGAATTAACATCCATAAAACCATACTCGGAATCGAGTCGTCGAAAGGCCGCGATCAATGTTGGTGCACGGGGCGGTTCGTTGGGTTGGTAGTCCGCCCCGATGACGTGCACGGGAAATCGGTACTCCACAAGCTTTAGGATTGGGTTGATCACCAACTCGCCATTAGTCAAATCGCCGTTGCGGTCGATGCCGCTAAGACTCACTCGCCTTTCGTCGCCCGCGACCAAGGTTTCCAACCATTCGAAATGTGCGAGTTCTCCAGCGAATATTGGGAGCCTTCGTTGTTGGACTTCCCTTTCGATAAAGCGTACAAAATCGCCTGGCACATCGATAAACGCGGGCGCGACCGCCGCGTGCTCGACGATGTACGCGCGAACCAGTTGCTTCCAAACGCCGTCGTCCAATACGTCGTGTAGCTGGGGAAAATTGTCGCGCATTAAGCGATCTGGATTGGCGTAGATCGCGTTGACATAAACCTCGAGGCCGGCGTCCTCAAGCCCGGCAGGGGCGGCAACCTGATCAGGATTCCTCAGATGCTGTGTGAACTGCTCCTGAAAGTTTTTTAGCGAGACCATGCGGATTACTAACCGGTCCGCTCAAGCCGCTGTTGTTGCTGCATCGATGCGATTCTTTCAAGTTCGATAACCAAGTCGCTTAACGAAGGGATATCCTCGTCTCGCTCCAGCAAGGTGGGGAACTCGCCCATTAGCCGGTAGGCGTCGGCCAAAAGCTCCCAGACCGCACCCGCGACCGGCGCGCCGTGAGTGTCGATGATGATCGAATCTGTCGGTGTATGCCCGGCGATATGCGCATAAGCAATTCGGTCGGGATCAATGGTTTGTAGAAACGCGAGCGCGTCGTAACTGTGGTTCTGACTGTTGACATAGACATTGTTGATATCGAGTAGCAGCGCACAGTCCGCCTCATCAAGAATCGCGTTAAGGAACTCGGCCTCACTCAAATCCCCTGGCAGTTTTAGGTAATAAGATGCGTTTTCGATGGTGATCTGACGTTGCAAAAAATCCTGAACTTGAATAACGCGCTGAACGACATGACCAACCGTTTCTTCGGTGAATGGTAGCGGCAATAATTCATAGAGCTGGCCTTGGTGAGCACAGAACGAGAGATGGTCGCCGTAAACCGCAACTCGATACTTATCGAGGAACGAACGGATCCGGGCTAGAAATTCAAAATCGATGGGGTCTTGACCGCCCAGGTTCAGATTCAAACCATGGCAAACCAAAGTCGTGCGAGCGCAGACGTCCTCGAAGGCATCACGCAAACGGCCTCCGACCGAGAGCCAATTCTCAGGGGCGACTTCTAGAAATGATATGGGGGCAGGAAGCTGGTCTCGAAGCGGGCTTAGGTGAGCCCGCCTGAGACCTAGACCAGTGCCGAAAACAGGCCGCTTACGCAAAGCCGCGAGCCCGTCTTCGAAGTTTCGACCGTTAGCTTATTTCTTTATATGCGGCATGGAGCAAGTAGACTCGCCAAACGTACCGCACACTGCGGGATCTTTCTTGCCAGTCGCGAGCTTGCCGCCCGCGTATTCGGCTTTCTGATCGCCACCATAGGTGAAACCGGTTTCATCGTTGATCATGACCTTGTTGCCTTGCATATCCATCGCTTCACCTGCGACGGCCACGCCTTCGCCGAACTCAACGAGCTGGAAAGGATTTTCCTGCGCGTTTACGGTAGCCGAAAGAGCGAGCGCCAGTGTCGAACCGACAGCAGCGGCAACGGGCTTGATGTTGTTTTTCTTCATTAGACCTTCCTCCTCTATTTGAATCCCAACTTTTAGCTTTGATGATGAAGCACTGAACTTTCTCTACATGAATGGCGTGATCGATTATGAAGATGTAGCAGGTAAGGCATTTGTTAAATTCCCCAG
>JBCCEV010000217.1:0-5220 GCA_039030125.1 Pseudomonadota bacterium
CCGGATTGCGAGTGAATTGGACGCACTGGGGTATGAGGTTGCAATTCGGGTCGCGGTGACGTACTCCGTAAAGCCGAGTTCGGCCAACCGATGAAAGTCCCGACGATAGTCAATCCATCGTGGTGTTTGCTCTTCGATGAACTGGTTGAGGTCAAGCGTCAATGTGGGGTGATTCATTGGTGATTGTCTACCTGGAAGATTGTCGAATCCGGAGCGCTCCAAACACCGCCTTTTAGATTATGGATTGGTGAGCAGAGTGCAAACGGGATACGGCGGTGGCAACGCTCATGTGGATCGAAGTTTTGATGCGGCGCGCGCGGCTATTAAAGCGTACCACGCATGTTGATTGACATCTGCCGGCGAGCGAGTGTCCGTTCCTTGTGCCCTCGCGACATCTCACTCTCGATGCGTTACTCTCCTCGACACCGGTCTTGTGACGATACAAGAAGAATGAACGTCATACGGGCAATAATGCCGCTCATCGCCGCATACTGGTGCGTGGGCCTGCACGCGGGTGGTTTCTCAACCAACGGCGTCGCAACACATGCCCAATCCATGCAAAGCGCATTTGTGGCGATTGCCGACGATCCATCTGCCGTTTTTTACAATCCCGCCGGCGTTGCCGGACTCGACGGTGACCAGGTGTTGCTCAACACCTTTGTCATAATGCCTTCCATTGGGTTTGACAGTACCCGTGGCCGGGGCGATGCCACATCTTCACGAAACGGTTTGGGATATTCGCTGTTCGCGACCACGGATAGGCTCAACGCACTTAGCTTCGGGTTTGGCGTATTTTCTCCGTTCGCCCGGCTCACCCGGTATGACGTAGGTCCGGCGGTTAACAATGTCGATCACAGCTCCAGGGTGTTACGCGTTGACGTTGCACCTAGCGTCGCGAAGAGCTGGGGGAATGTATCGGTCGGTGCGGGCGCGTCGTTCGGCTCTGTAACGTTGCAATCCGATGTCCTCGGTCTTCGCGAAAAGGGGAGCGGCAACGGTGTTGCATTCCAGTTGGGCGCCCTATTTAAGGGAGACCGATTCAACGTTGGCTTTTCGGCGCGCTCGCCTATGACGGCACGCGTGAAAGGCTCTGGCACGCTACGCCGGTCTCCGGCGCCCACTCAGCGAGGAAAATTCAAAGCGGATTTTCGCTTTCCAGCCATGATTAGTGCGGGTGTTGCCTATCGGGTTAGGCAGGATACCGTGGTTTCAGCCGCGCTCGATTGGCAACTATGGTCTTCGATTAACACTGTGCGACGCAGATATATTGACAACCCAATCTTGACTGAATTGGCCGTCAATCGCGTTGACGCTGACAACAGTATGACATTTCGTCTTGGCGTTCGTCGGGAACTCGCCGCGCGTTGGATGTTTACCGCAGGTTATTCATATACCCAAAGCGCGTTTGCTCAAGCCCGGCTGGTGCCGGCGTTCCCAGATTTCGACGCCCACGCGGTCTCTCTAGGCGTCGGCTATTTCACCAAGCGATTTCGCGTCAGCATTGGCTACGAGTTCGCGATTAGCGGAGCAAAAGTAAGTAATAATCCGGTTTTTCCTGGAGAGTACTCACTGCGAGCAAATAATTTGATGCTCGGGTTGAAAGCGAGGTTATAAGCTCTCGGAAGCAATAAGACGCGTTGGATTGAAACCGTGGACTCCGGGCGGAAGCAAGGGTACGACGCACGGACATACTGACCGACACCTGCATTGTGCAACGGGGCCAATGCAAACATAGTTGAGCGCGAACTTGTCTAATCGGCAGAATGAAATTACCGCGGTCATTGAGGGCGCTAGCACCGCAACGCGCTTTCGACTGCCAGACTTGACGCTCATCGACCTACAGGATATTCCCCCTCAACTGCTTCCCAGTAGAACAGATGTTGCCCAAGCTGTTTCGTCGATAAATTGGATGTCGCGCCCGGAGAGAACGCATACCGCGTCCCGAGCGTTCGAAGATAATCTCATGCGAGTTTACGCTTACCTAGCCTCAGCCAGCGGACTAGTGTATTGGGACGCTATCACTCAGGGTACCTATCAGAGTTTCATGCTTTATGTGCACGAGGTTGTGGAGCTAGGTTGTTATGTTCGCGACGCGGCGGACCCGTGGACGCGACGGGCGAGCAATACCGGCTACCATGCGGAAGCGTTGTTAATTGAGCACCGACTAATTCAGGGTGCGGCGAGCGTGCTTGGTTTGCATGTTCCCACTTTGCGCGATCTGGTTATCAGTAACCCGAGCGTTTCGGAGAATGACGCGTTCTTTGATTGGGAAGCTCTCACTCTCCATTGCTCATACGCACTCTCAGATGAAGACCAACTAAGCGACACCGTTGATTCAGCCGCACGAGTCTACGAGCAACTGAACTTCAAACCGCTCGGGCATCAATAGCGGGTCTGCCTATGAAGTTTCGAATCGCCATTCCGGACTCCAAAGTGACGCGGTATGCGGGCTTTGCGTATGAGCGCAACGGAGAAGTCTTCGTCTTTGGCGCAATGTGGCGCAGACCCCGCCGAGCAAAAGTCGACGGACTCGGCGCGCTAGGTTTCGAGCACTGCCCCGAAAACGCTACCGGCTGGGGGGCCACGGTGGAGTCAACTGCGCTCTCGCCGCCCGAGCTCGCGGTCGAGCTCGCGGCGACGGCCACGATGCCGGTTGAGGAACCACCCAGAAGCATATTCTCCTGGGGTGGCGTGCCCGCCGTCATATTGTCGCTGCGGCCTCGAGTGGCCGCGGAGGAAATCGGATCGCTATTGCAGCATTGCTGGGTGCGTCCGGTCGCGCGTGATTTTCCGAACACCAAATTCTTTTTTGCGCTCGTAATCTGGCAGCTCGTGGCCGCCTTATGCGCGCTTACCGTCATTTATCTCTTCCACGGTGGAACGCTACCTTGGTCGGCGCTTGCATACGGGGTCACCCTTAGTCTGACGGGAACATTGATTTGCGGCGCAGCACTCACGTTCGTGGGGGCCGCGGTAGCGGGATTCCTATTCACGTTTAGCTTCGCGGTTGGATTTGGCGCTGTTTCTGACGTCGTTAGTGGCGGATCGCTGGCGACCGAGGTGTGGGCGCAAGAGCCGATATCGAGGATGTTGCTCGGCGTCGCGAGCGTGTCGATGCCGCCGCTATATGTTTGGTTTCTGACCATCGTGACGCTCGCAGTTGCCGGCTACACGATGGCAAACGCGGACCGATTGGGGTCGGAGTCAGTCGGTCGCGGACGGCTCGTTTTAGGGGCAGTGGGCGGATTCTGCGCCGGCATTCTGGTGCCAATTACCTTAGGTGTCGGGGCCCTGTTCGCTTATATAGCAACGGGTAGTGCCGAGCCGACTTGGTCATCGTTGTCGGTTGCATACGCGATTGTTGGTTCGGGTACTTTTGCGGTGGTAGTCGGTACCCGTTCGACGCTAAGCGGGCTGCGCCAGGTGCTACTAATTTGGGTATTGCATGGCGGATTCTGGCTTCTCGTTGCTCAATTCGCGTATCCGTTGTTTGCCGAGTCTTGGGCGTTCCCATTCTTGCTCGGGGTCATTCCAGCGTATTTTCACGGTTCTATTTTTGTTTGCGCGTACATCGTGGGTGCAAAGATCGGTGGGCCGCGTGCCGGGGCAATGGCTTGTGCGCTCGAAGGTGCCTTGGGATATCTCGGTTTTCTGGCATTTACTTACTGGTCCAAACCAGTGTTACAGATGTTTGTGGTTGTCAGTGTTTTTCTCACCGCGTTAATCGTCATGGCGGCAATCGCTTATTTCATCGTGAGTCGTCGGCAGTCGTTGAATTTCTTCGCCCAATTTTTGCCGGCAAGTGCGGTTGGCTTCGGTATTTTCCTGGTAATCGCGGCGTGGTGGCAAAGTGCGCCCGGCTTAGTGGAATTCCTTGCAGTTTGGATGCATCGAGTGGGCCTAATAACCTTAGGGCTTTTCTTGGCAGTCGCCCAGTACTTGCAGCTCGAAGGCATGATACGAATATCTATGAAGCAACCGTCTTCGAGTTTGGCTGCGTGTTACGGTCGTTTGCACGTTATCACGGAGCTAGTACCGGGCGTCTCGGCACTCTTGATTCTCTTTAGCGGATTGGTGTTGACGCACGCCAAAGTCACCGGATTTCCCGGGTGGTTGGTACTTCTTACGGGATTGTTCGCGTTTATGTTTGTCGACGGGCTCACGCATTTTCGGGGGCACGTCAAAAAAATGCACGAAGCGACCAAAGCGGGTGCAGTCCGTTTCTCGCAAATTACCTCGGTTGGCAACGCAGTTAGTCTATTTGTGCACTTTGCGAGTTACCCAGTCGCAGTGTATCTAGGTGTCGTGCGCCCCGACCTGTCGACCGTGCTGAGCGGTTGGCTAGGTGCGCTAGCCGGTGCCATGAGCGCGATCGGTGTTGGTTCATCGGCGAGCTCATTGGTAGCGCTGGCTATCTGGATGGGGGTATGCGGCGGAAGCGTTCTGTTCTTTCGCCTCATGCTCTCTCGGTTTTACTCGCGCGTTTGGCGCAAGACTCTGTCGCTCGACCGTGCTTCAACGCACGGGGGGGTGGGAAGCGCCAGATGAGGTGTGGCCCGCCCTCATTCGCGAAGCTCCAGTAGCCGTGCGAATTCCTCTAACGCTAACGCCCGGTGCTCCTCCGGAAACGCAGCCGCCAGCGCCGCCAGCGTCGGTCGGAGGACGCTAATGGGGTCGTATACGCATCGATAAAGCGGCCCTTTGCGCGTGGCCCCTCGGGTGCGCAGTGCACCCCCGCCGGACGATGCGGTGCCGACCGGCGCGGCGGCTGAGACTTGGGTGATAAGCCCTTTTGCCTTAAGGCTCCGCAGATAGGTGGATACCGTCGTGGGCGCGGGCGCAGCCGCGCCGCGCTTAGTGCGCCGCTCCACAACACCTTCCCAAACACTCGAAAGCCCCAGGGGCTCGGGCGACTCCCACAGCACCGCTAGCGCGTCTATCTCGCCGGCATTAGGCGACTCTAAATCCTTCATTTTCTTTGGCCATGCACGTCAGGGATCTCCTGTCGGGACATTCTACGGTAAATGTAGAACTCAATAGAGCAACTTAATAGACAAACGATAAATTCGTAGGCAATATCGAGCCCTTAGGAATAGGCCGATGGGGACCGGGTGATGTCGCCTACGAATTTCTCGTTTGTCTATTAAGTTGCTCTATTGAGTTCTACATTTACCGTAGAATGTCCCGACAGAAGATCCCTGACGTGCATGGCCCAAGAAA
>JBCCEV010000218.1:0-5144 GCA_039030125.1 Pseudomonadota bacterium
ACGGAACATTAAAAAAAATGCATCCGTTCTACGTACTACGATAAATCCCTTCAAACAATCAATAACATTTTACACCACTGCAAGAATATTTAAAAATACCACATATTAAACCCATCCGAAAGCATGTAAACTGTCACAAACTACTCAATGCCATTCTCATTATTTTTCAAAAATTCGAGCGGTTCGTGGACGGCCGGTTGCGAATCAATCTCATTTTGAGATTGAGTCACCGGCGCCGCCGGTGGGCCCGGCCGCGGCGCGGGCGCCGCGCATCCGGCGAGCAGGCTCCCCCACACCACCAACCATGCGCAGCGCTTGGGCGGTATTTGGATTTTCGCGCTCATAAGGAAATGTCTGGCAAAGTTCAGCAAGGGATGGTGGTTTAAACTATATCCTACATATCGGCGGCCGATCACTCGAATTCAGTCGCGGTTTCGGAAGATCAGCTTCGACAGCAACTCGCAATGACAATTAACGTATTAGGACTGAGCCACAATAGCGCGCCGCTTGATGTGCGCGAGCACGTCGCTTTCTCGACCGAGCAGCTACGTCAGGCCCTGCCTTCGTTAATCGGGATTGAGGGTGTGGATGAAGCCATGATCCTTTCGACCTGTAACCGCACAGAGCTTTACTACGACGCGATTAATAGCGAGGTTGCCGCGGCTCAATGGCTGGCCCGCGAGCGCGAGGTCGCACCCGAACTCCTCCAACCGCACCTCTATGCCTTATCCAATGAGAACGCCGTGCGTCACGTGCTCAGGGTAGCAAGCGGCCTCGATTCGATGGTCGTCGGTGAGACCCAAATCTTGGGTCAGATGAAAATGGCCTACAGAAGCGCGATTTCAGCCGGGACAATGGGCGTGCTGCTAAACCGCTTGCTGCAGTTCTCGTTCTCGACGGCCAAGCTTGTGCGCTCACAAACCGAGGTCGGCGACGCGCCATTATCGGTCGCCTACATTGCAATTAAACTCGCCGCTCAGATCCATGATGACCTCTCGCGCAAAACAGCGCTACTCATTGGTGCAGGTGAAACCATTGAACTCGTGGCGACCCACTTAGCGGCGGCCGGGATAGGGCGCATGATCATAAGTAACCGGACATTAGAGCGCGCCCAGCACCTCGGCAAGCGGTTCGCCGCGGAGACCGTCGACTTCGCGCATCTAATGGGCGCCTTACCGCAAGCCGACATTGTGGTCGCCTCGACCGCGAGCGAAGAGCCAATTATCACGGCGAGCCTGATCGAGCTCGCTATGAAAAAACGGCGCTTGGAGACCATGTTCGTCGTTGACTTGGCCGTACCTCGGGACGTAGAGCCGGCGGTCGGGGCTTTAGATGGCGTTTATCTGTACACAATTGATGATCTCAAGACCGTTGCAGACTCAAATCTTGGTTTACGCCAAAGTGCCGCGCTCGAGGCGGAAGAGCTGGTCCGTCTGCAGGTCGGCGGTTACATGGATTGGCTGCGTACCCGCGCGAATACCTCACTCATCAGCCAGTATCGCGCACTGACCCACGAAATTCAGGAACACTCCTTAGAGGAGGCAATGCGCAGTTTGCACAACGGCACAGACGCCGAATCTGTGCTCACAGAACTCGCCCACAAACTCGCCAACCGGCTAACCCATCAGCCGACAAAAACATTGCGCGAAGTTGGTAACGACGTTCAGGAACTCGAACTTGCCCGCCGTGTCCTCGGGTTGGACGGAGACCGCGAGGAATGAAACCCACCTTAATCGCGAAGCTGGAAGGTTTGGTCGAACGGCTTACGGAACTCGAAGCCCTGCTGGCGGAGCCTGAAATCATGGACGATCAAGGACAGTTCCGCGCTTTGGCTAAGGAGCATGCGGAAATTAGCCCAGTTGTGGGCACCTTTGAGCGCTATCAACAAACCATTGAAGCGCTTGAGAACGCCGAAGCACTGGCCCTCGAGGACCCGGAATTGAAAACACTTGCCGAGGAAGAAGCAGCCGCCGCACGCGAGCAGCTACCCGGCATCGAGGAAGAATTACTGAGACGCTTGGTGCCCAGTGACCCCGCCGACGCCGCCAACGTCTATTTAGAGATCAGAGCAGGCACCGGCGGGGACGAGGCGGCGCTATTTGTTGGCGATCTGTTAAGGATGTATCTGCGCTTTGCTGAAAATTGTGGTTGGCAAAGTGAAATCATCAGCGCGAACCATGCGGAAATTGGCGGTTACAAAGAGGTTGTTTCAAAACTAACGGGGGAGAGCGTTTACTCGCGGCTGAAATTCGAATCGGGGGCACACCGGGTGCAACGCGTGCCGGAAACCGAATCTCAAGGCCGCATACATACCTCAGCGTGTACCGTTGCGGTACTTCCTGAGGTTGACGAGGTGACGGACATCGAAATCAATACCGGCGATCTGCGGATCGATACTTTTCGTGCTTCTGGGGCAGGCGGGCAGCATGTCAACAAAACTGATTCAGCCATTCGCATTACCCACCTGCCTAGCGGCGTTGTGGTCGAATGCCAGGAGGAGCGCTCGCAGCATAAAAATAAAGCGAAAGCCATGAGTCTGCTGAAAGCGAAGTTACTGACCAGCGAGCGCGACAAACAGATCTCCGAGCAAGCGCAAAATCGCCGCGATCTGGTTGGGTCCGGTGATCGGTCAGAGCGCATTAGGACCTACAACTACCGGGAGGGACGGGTGACCGATCATCGAATCAACCTCACCGTGTATAAACTCGACGAGGTTATGGGCGGTCAACTCGGGCACGTCGTGGAGCCATTGCTTGCCGAGCACCAAGCCGATTTGATGGCGCAGCTTAGCGACGGCTAAGTGGTAACTTGCGCGGAGCTGCTAACCCAGGCGGCACCGCGGCTTGCCGAGGAAAGCGCGCGCCTGGATGCGGAGCTGATTTTGGCAAACACGCTCAAGGTCGGCCGTGAAGCCCTCTATCGGGATCCTGATCGGATGATTGACGACACCGCCGAGAGCGCGTTCGATGAGGCAATCACCTTGCGTGCGAAGGGCGTACCCTTGGCATACATCCTGGGCCGGACAGAATTTTGGAGTCTCGAACTTGCCGTCGATGAAAACGTTCTGATCCCAAGGCCTGAAACCGAACTGCTGGTGGAACTCTCGCTGCATAAGCTCGCTTCGTTGACTCATCCCACCTGCGCGGATCTCGGAACCGGTAGCGGTGCTGTCGCCCTTGCGCTGGCGTCAGAGCGACCCGATTGCACAATCATCGCCGTTGAACAATCGGCCGCGGCGATAACCGTGGCACGGACCAATGTTCTACGCCACGAGGCATCGCGAGTCCGTCTTGTAGGCGGCGATTGGTGCCAGGCACTCGACGGCAATACCTTCGATGTGATCGTGGCTAACCCGCCTTATGTCGCCAAAGCCGAGCGTCAACGCCTCAGCGCGGGTGTGCACTTCGAGCCCGAGGCGGCCTTATTTGCTGAAGATAGCGGTTACGCTGCGTTAGAGAAAATTATCAATGACGCCCGGCGTTGCTTGAAACCCGCGGGCGTACTTTATCTTGAACATGGCGACCGGCAGGGCGCCGGAGTACGCCGTAAATTGGCCGCTTACGGTTATACGAACATTGAAACAAAAAGGGACCTGAACAATCTAGAACGCGTGAGTTCAGGGTTACACTTAAGTTGATCCGCGACAAGAGACCGGTGTGCGATGGATGATCAATTGTTACTGCGCTACAGCCGACAGGTATTACTGCCGCAAATCGATATCGGCGGACAGCAAGCCTTAATCGATGCTCGTGCCGTGATCATTGGCGTCGGCGGCCTGGGATCGCCAATAGCTATGTACCTTGCGAGCGCCGGTGTCGGCGAGCTATGTCTCATTGATCATGATTGCGTGGAACTTTCAAATTTGCAGCGCCAGATCGTGCACGCCACCTCGACCCTCGGGCAACTCAAGGTGGAGTCTGCTGCGAACCGCTTGAAAGATTTAAATCCAGAGGTGCGTGTCGAGTGCGTCGCCGCGAAGCTTGAAGATTGCGACATAGACGCACGACTGGAATCAGCCGATGTGGTGCTCGATGCAACGGATAACTTCGCGACCCGTTACGCAATTAACGATGCCTGCGCGCGCGCCAAAGTTCCGTTGGTGTCCGGCGCCGCGATCCGATTCGAAGGTCAAGTCAGTGTCTTTCACCCAGGACGGGACGATGCGCCCTGCTATCGCTGTCTTTATAGCGAAGCCAGTGCGCTAGAGGAGACTTGTGTGCAAACCGGCGTGGTCGCGCCACTGCTAGGGATCATCGGCAGTATCCAAGCATTGGAGGCGATCAAGATATTGATTCACCAGGGCAGTGACTTAACCGGTCGCTTGCTGCTTCTCGATGGTCTGTCGATGGAATGGCAAACGATGCGCTTCGGTAAGGACCCTAAATGCCCCGTCTGTGCGGGTGCTTAGCGCGCGCTTGGCGGTCTGGAATTAGAAGTTTGGCCGATCAGGCGAACGAGGGTGTCAGCGCAACGAGGTAGTCGGGTTCGCGGCGCGCGGCAAGCGCTTCGTCAAGGCATTCTTCGGCAATGCACTGACACTGGCCGCAACTTGCTGACACATTGAGAGAACAACGCAGCTCCGAAATCGTGCGCACGCCTTTGGCCACCGCGCCGTGGATATCGCGCTCGGTCACGTTGTTGCAGATGCAGACATACATTGCTAGTTCCTCTCAGAACATAAACCGTAGTACAAATGAGAAACATTTACAACGAGAGGGGTGTGAGGGTGAGAGGTCAGCCGAGAACTCCGCTGCCTCTAGGGAATATCGCGCCAGATCAGCTCGATATCATCGTTTGCTGGTAATTCTGCGCGCCGACCCGCTTGATCAGGTCAATCTGGGTATCCAACCAGTCGACGTGTTCTTCTTCGGACTCCAGGATATTCTCCAACAGTTCGCGAGAGGTGTAGTCAGCCACCGATTCGCAATGGGTGATGGCCTGGCGTAGCGTCGGGATGGCGTCGTGCTCGAGCGCCAGATCGGCCTGGAGGATTTCTTCGGTGTTTTCTCCGATCCGCAAACGGCCGAGATCTTGGAGATTGGGTAACCCCTCCAAAAACAAAATCCGTTCGATCACACGATCAGCATGTTTCATTTCATCGATCGACTCGTGATACTCGTATTCGTCGAGCTTCTTCAATCCCC
>JBCCEV010000219.1:0-5134 GCA_039030125.1 Pseudomonadota bacterium
CGATTATTTATCTGGGCCGACGGGCTCTACACGACAACCGAGTGAATTTTGATACCAGACAATTTGAAATCGCTGACAAACACCGAGACATGTTGGCCAACAATGCTTTCTTCAACCGATAATTAATGGGGATCCTTCAGGCTCTGACCCCTTTAATTTCTGACCCCTTTAATTGAAGACTCCAAAATAACCAACGATTTAAAAGAGGACGCGTTGTCCGAGATGGGGGCGTAGATCCTTTACCAACGCAAAAGAACGAAAAGGGCTCTGACCCCTTTAATTTCATTAAAAGGGCTCTGACCCCTTTAATTTCATTGCCAGACCGATCATCGAGGTAGCAGCAAGCAGCGTCTCTGCAGAAAAGGGGTCTGACCCCTTTAATTCTGGACCCCTTTAATTCTGCTCGGAGCACTTCAGTTCGTCGATAAATCGGCCGAATTCCCTTAACTTTTTTGACGAACTCTCTACAAAACGTTTACAGACGGGGTGGCCTTCAATCGGATCATATATATGAATCGAAATAGTTCCTTTTGCCAAATAATCGTCTACGACCACAAGAACTCCGGATCTATTGGAGTCATCGTAGCCAATCGAAATTACCGATCGCTCAAGCATTCTCGACATCCGATCTGATCTGTCTGCTTTGGGCAAATCGTATTCCGATGCTAGCTCATCGAACACCATCAGTATGGCTTCATAATGATAATCGTTAGTTAAGAGACGAACGGAAATATGGGGGTATTTAACTTCTCGTGAGCAGCCAAATGGAAGGACCACTAAGACGAAGCCAGCGAAAATCCATTTAGAAAATGTCATGGTCCTAGGCTTGGAGTGTCGCCTCCATTTGCTTCGAAAAAAGTGGCTTTCAGAAAAGGGTTCCCACCCCTTTAATTAATCAGTCGAGGTGCCGCCAACGGTAAGTCCGTCTATTCGTATGGTTGGCTGCCCAACGCCCACCGGCACTTGCTGCCCGTCCTTGCCGCAGGTCCCCACGCCATTATCAAGTTCGAGATCGTTGCCGATCATCGAAACGCGGGTGAGCACGTCGGGCCCGTTGCCGATCAAGGTGGCGCCTTTTACGGGTTTGGTAACTTTGCCGTTCTCGATCATGTAAGCCTCGCTCGCGCTAAAGACGAACTTACCGTTGGTAATGTCAACTTGACCGCCGCCGAAGCTGATTGCGTAGAGACCTTTGCCCACCGATTGAATGATCTCTTCGGGCGCGAGCTGTCCAGGCAACATGTAAGTGTTGGTCATGCGTGGCATGGGGCGGTGCGCATAAGACTGTCGGCGCCCATTGCCGGTTGCGGCATGACCCATGAGCTTGGCGTTGTGCTTGTCCTGCATGTAGCCCTTCAAGATCCCATCTTCAATGAGCGTGGTGTTTTGACCTGGCAGCCCTTCATCATCAACAGTGAGTGAGCCCCGCCGATCGGGGATGGTTGCGTCGTCGACCACCGTGCAGCCCGCCGCCGCGACGCGCTCGCCCACCCGATTGGAGAAAGCCGATGTGCCTTTGCGGTTGAAGTCGCCTTCCAGACCGTGACCGATGGCCTCATGCAGCAGGATCCCCGGCCACCCGGCGCCGAGCACCACCGTCATCTCCCCAGCCGGCGCATCCTCGGCGTTGAGATTAACCAGTGCCTGGCGGAGCGCTTCGTCCGCGATTTCCTCGGCACGCTCGCTGGCGAAGAATTGTTCATAACCGGTCCGTCCGCCGCCACCGTAACTGGCCGACTCGCGTCGGCCTTGATCTTCGACAATTACCGTGACGTTTAGACGCACCAGGGGTCGAATGTCGGCTTCTAGTGTACCGTCGGTCGCCAAGATCATGACCGAAGAATGTTGAGCGCTAAGGGACACCATAACTTCGTTAACGCGCGGGTCGGCCGCACGCAGTCTTTTATCCAAGCGCTGTAGCAGTTCGATTTTCTGTTCCACCGCAATGCTCATTAGCGGGTCGACTTGTCCATACAGCGCCGGGAGTTCACTGCTTTTATTCGGGACGAGAATATTCTGATCTTGTCCCTGGCGGGTGATCGCGCGCGCCGCGCTAGCGGCGTCGCGAAGCGCGGGAAGCGAGAGATCATCGGCATAGGCAAAGCCAGTTTGCTCGCCACATACCGCCCGCACGCCCGCGCCCTGCGAAATACTGTGCACGCCATCTTTAACGATCCCATCTTCGAGGCTCCAGCTCTCCCGCCGGCTGACCTCAAGATACAGATCGGCCAGGTCAACCCGGCGCGTGCAGATATCGGCTAAGACGCTTTCCAGATCGGGTATAGAGACCCCCACGGGGGCAAGAACTTGTTCGCTGGCAATATCAAAAATGGGCATGGGAGAACGTCACGAAGCGGGCTTGACGAAGAGTATGCACCAGATCGGAAGGCGCAAGAAGGCGATCGGCGCGGCACCTTGCCAATCTTTATCGAAGGCGTCGCGCCGGGGATTTTATGTGCCGCACCTTGTCGTTGCGCGACATACGGTAAAACCGGCGCAGTTCGCTGATGAAAGCGCGCTCTTGGTGATGGCCGGGAAAAGTATTCTTGAGATCTCGGCAGTACTTACCCGCGTAAAAATTCGCATCCTCATAGCGTTTGTATACCTCCTGCGATTTTTGCGGGCGAAACCTAACTTCCTCAAACAGGCGCTCATGAAGGTCGCTTGGTATTTCACCGCCTCCGCGCTCCGCGTAAAGCATGGCAACGCTCACGTATTTGTCGATCTCGGCCTGCAGCTCAAGTTCAAACAGCGTAATGTTTTTCTCGTAGCAGGCATTCCACACCAAGTACTGGAAGTGGCTCACGCCTTCGAGCGCAACGAGGAGATCGTCGATGTTTCCTGGGTCGAGCAGGCGGTCGGTGTTGGTATCACAAAGGTTGTCGATCACCGCGGCTTCGATGAATAAGGAAATATCGAGTCCTTCGTCGGTCTCGCGAAACAGCAACATTTCATTTGTTTTCAGCTCGGCTTCAACATTGGGTGTCGGGAAACACCATTCGGTGGTGAGGTAATCGTCCACGGAAAAGGGCACTGGCGTTTCGTAGAACTCCGCGATCCGGGTTTGCAGCGCACCTAGATTCGTATGTTCAACCGACATGGGCGAACCGCTCAGTGATGTTGGTGACTGATGTTCGCGATTGCCGGCTCAAGACCCGCGCGCCGCAGTTTACTCAGTGCGCGATCGCTGCCGGTGCGCACCCATATTTCATAATCACGCAACAGATCGCGGTTGGAATTCAGAGATGACATATCGGCGATCTCGCCGAGCACATCCACTAACAGCGGAAACTTCTTAGCGAGTTCCCCAAACAGCCGCCCCAGCCCCGCGCCAGTACCGGAGCGGGTTTGAAAGCTATCGTGCAGACTGCCATAGGCCGCGCCGCCCATGGCAATGTAGTAGTCCACATCCATAACCTTGCGATTGAGGCTGTTGGAAAAAATACCGGCGACGAATAAGGCGATGTCACCCAGCCGGCGCAAAGCAGCGTTGCGATCCGATGGGTTACTCGCGCCGATGGCGTCGGCATAGTGCATCGCCAGCGGCTTTAGGTCCGGGCCGTTTTCGGTTTGATCGAAGAGCTTGCGCGGATCGTTGAAGCGCGTAAGCATCTCGATGAGATAGGCAAAGGTGCGTTGATCAATATCCACCGATTGATGTTTGGTGGCGGCCGCTAGCTGTTCGCTAAAGAAAGACTCCACGTCTTTGGCGGCAATTACGAGATGGTCGTGAGCGGTCATATTTGAGGCCCTCCGATACCGTCGGCTTCTCAAAGTAAATCGGCCGTTCTGCCAAATACTGGTAACACTTTTTATGCCACTCAGTGGTTTTGCAAGTTAGCCTTATAACCCTCTGATTTATATAGATCTGTTAGCACTCTAGCGAGCGGCTGCTAAACATTTTGCACGACCTTGGATCGAGCTCATGCGAAACGGCGACAAAATGGGTCACGCCAAGGCACTCACAGCGCCCAACATTCCGGTGCTGCGCCATATGGCCACTGGGCGCGATGAACGATCTCTTGCGTTTTTGCGCGAGCTTCTGGGGGTGGTCTTTAAGGTCGCCGCGCGTGGGCAAAACTGGGTGGTGTTTGTTTGACACTCCGATCGCGCATCGGTAGTGTCCGCACCAGCTTAGCGCGCCCCCGATCCTAGTTAGTGTAATTATCTTGGCTCACGATTTTCCCCGCATTGAGCGGCTACCGCCGTACGTCTTTAACGAGGTCAATGAACTCAAAATGGCCGCGCGCCGCCGTGGCGAGGATATTGTCGATTTGGGTATGGGAAATCCCGATCAGCCGACCCCCAAGCACATCGTCGATAAGTTAACCGAGGCCGCGCAGCGCAGCGACACCCATCGTTATTCCGTATCGCGGGGGATCCCCAGGCTCAGACGCGCGATTTGCGCTTGGTACGCCAAGCGTTACCAGGTCGAGTTGGACCCCGACAGTGAAGCGATCGTTACCATTGGTTCCAAAGAAGGCCTTGCCCACTTGGCAATGGCCGTTGTGGACCGGGGTGATTCGGTGTTGGTGCCCAATCCTGCATACCCGATCCATCCCTACGGATTTGTGATCGCCGGTGCCGATATCCGCCACGTGCCGATCGGACCCGACATCAATTTCTTCGACGAGCTTGATCACGCACTTAAGAATGCGTGGCCAAAACCGAAATTACTGCTGCTCAATTTTCCGAGCAATCCAACCGCCCAGTGCGTGGAACTCGACTTCTTCGAACGTGTTGTCGCCTTCGCTCGGGAGCACGGGATCTACGTGGTTCACGATTTGGCTTACGCCGATATCGTTTTCGATGGTTACAAAGCGCCGTCGATCCTCGAAGTACCGGGCGCCAAGGAATGCGCTGTTGAGTTTTTCTCGCTTTCGAAAAGTTACAACATGCCCGGTTGGCGGGTCGGCTTCATGGTGGGTAACCGTGAGTTGGTGCAAGCCCTGGCGCGCATCAAGTCGTACCTCGATTACGGGATGTTCACACCCATTCAGGTTGCCGCGATCACGGCGCTGGAGGGTCCACAGGATTGCGTCGATGAAATCCGCAATATGTATCAGTCGCGGCGCGATGTCTTATGCGAGGGATTAAATGCCGCAGGTTGGGAGGTGGAGAAACCAAAAGCGAC
>JBCCEV010000220.1:0-5026 GCA_039030125.1 Pseudomonadota bacterium
CAACGCTCAAGGCGACCGGCTTACTTGCCTTGGTTTCCGATAAGCGAGATCACGAGAAGAGCGAGGGGACATTTAGCGAAAGATTCGTTCCTCAGCGCTACACCAGGACGCGATCCAAGGGGAAGAAAACCAAGACCTGGGTTGTGAACTTCAACTATGAATCTCAAGTCGTTGACAGCAAGGGCCATAATTTTGAAGTCAGCTATCCCCTCGTCGGTGAATTGCTCGATCGAATGATTTATCAACTTCAAATCGCGGTGGATAGCAAGTTTGCCAGTCAGCGAGAACGCTATGGGATCGCTGATCGGCGCAAGAGGAAAGAATATTTGGTTGAACGGTTAGCCGCCGAGAAACTTGAAACCGTACTTGGACCATTGGCTACCGAAAGAATCGAACGTCGCAAAAACGACCAACAAAAGACGGTTTTTTGGTTGGCGCCGAAGCTCCACTGGTTACCCGTTAAGGTTGAACATCAAGACGACGGCGAGCTAACCGTCGCAACCTTGCTTGAGATCAAATTCAACGCGCAGCCTTGAGTTCTTCTAACAATTCCATCGCTTCCCCTCTGCTATAAAACTCGGGTTCTTCGGCGACCAGATCTTCGATCTTCTGACGTGCCCTTGCGCGCTGACCGGCGGCCGCCATAGCACCGGCCAAATGGAAAGCAATGTCCGGATTATCAGGCGAAGCATCGTGTGCGCGATCGAGTATCTCCATGCCTTGTTCAACCTGCCCTTGCTTCACCAAGATCCAGCCATAGGTATCGGCGACCTCGGCAAGGTTCGGCGCTAAATCGTGGGCTTGGCGAGCAACCTCGATGGCGCGATCATCACCCCGCTCAAAATACATCCACGCCAAGTTATTGAGTACGATCGGGTTTTGCTCTTCGGCCTCAATCATCCGCTCATACTCGCCAAGCGCGGCGTCGCTAGAGCCATCTTCCTGGAGGCGCGTGGCATGCACCAAACGAACGGCGAGATCATCGGGGTTATCCTCTAACCACTTGCTTAACCGGGCCATCGGTTTGCCCAGAGCATGCTCTTGTGCATCGAGCTTAAGCAGCGTCTCGTTGTTGGGTACAAGTTCAAACGCGCGCGCATAGGCATCCACAGCACCCTGCCCATCTCCTTGGGCTCGCGCGATATCCCCCTGTAATTCGTAGGCGGCGGCGGCGGAATCCTCATTTAACAACAATTCTTGCGCGGTGCGATTAGCCGCCGCGTAGTCCTCATTCTTGATCGCTAAACGCCCCAGCAACACCTGACTGATAATTGAATCCGGTTCGATCTCCACGATCTTCGTCAGCGTTTCCTTTAGACCATTTTCGTCACCGATTTGGTTTTGTACGCTGGCGAGCATCTCCAAATATTCAACCGACTGCGGATTGGTCGCGACCAAACTGTTCGCCGATTCCAGCGCCTCATCAAAGGCACTCACCTGTGCTTTGATAGCAACGCGCTCCGCTAGCACGCCAGTGGCGTAAGGCACCAATTCAAACGCTTCATCAATGGCTTCGTTGGCGGCATTCAGATCCCCCGCTGTCCGATAGTGGCGCGCGAGCATAAGCCGGGCGGGTGCCGCATCTCGGCTTGTTTGCCTGATCCGCTCCCATAGTTTGGCTGCTTCCTGCGTTTCGCCGTCTCGCAACGCGAGTGACGCCAAACCCATCAACGCCGCAGGGTGATCTTTTTCGATATCCAGAATGTCTTGAAGATGAGCTTTGGCAACATCATTGTCGCCGGCTTCGCTGGCTAACCTCGCCAAGTTGACCGAAGCAGGATGAAACGCTTTATCGAGACTTAGCGCCGCCCGATAATAATCGCCTGCACCATCAAGTTCACCCAATTGTTCCAAAATATAACCGTGCAGATTTGGCACCACCGGATCTTCAGGACGCTCCGCGGCGAGCACCTCTAGTCGCTGCTCCGCTGCCTCGCGGTCTTCGGCCGCAGATTCGAGAAGCACCAAGGCGATCTTGGCGCGCGTCGAATCGGACTCGGCGACGACTGCCTCCAAATCGGCTCGCGCCTCATCCAGCTTGCCGCGCGTCATTTTGCTAATCGCAAGTTGGGTGCGAATCTCAGCAGAATCAGGCAGCATTTCAGCAGCGCGCGCCAAACTCTGCTCGCTTTCCTCTAACTTGCCCTGCTTCAGGTAAGCAGTACCAAGTAAGGCCAACATTCCAGGGTCTCTTACTGAGTCGTCGTTGAGCAGCACATCGACCGCGCCATCGAGACCCTCGAGTCGCCCCGACGCCATCTCGACCGCAGCCAGCACCCGTTGGGCTGCTTGGTTGGTGGGCTCCAGTTCCACCAGATCCCGCGCATAGTCGCGTGCGCTCGCGAATTCGCGACGTTCAAAATGGATCTCCGCCGCCAGCGCCAGACTCTGTCGATTCATCGGTACCAATCGCAGCACTTTGCGTAACGAATCCAGGGCCGCTAACTGGTCACCCCTTTCAAGTTCATTGCGGGCGCGCAGATACTGCACTCGGGCATCCGATTCCCCGGCACTGCCGAATGCGGCGAGTTCGGTGTCGGCGGCCGCGGTGTCGCCTGACTTGATCAGAACCTCGACAAGTCCCAAACGCGCGTCAATATTGCTTTCATCCTTTTCGAGCACACCGCGGAACGCTTCCAGTGCCGCTTCAAAGTCGTTTTCCTGAGCATCCATCCGACCTTTAATGAGCAGGAGTTTAGTGCCGGTAGGATGCAAGGTGAGAAGACGATCAAGTTGTTCGCGAGCGGCCTCGCGGTTGCCGACCGCGAGATGCGTCTGTAGCAGACCACGAAGCGCTTCTTCATTCTCAGCTTCGCTGGCAAGGACATCATTAAAGATCTCGGTTGCTGCTTCGAATTCCAGTTGACCAAACGCCAGCATCCCCCGCAGGTTTTGCCAATCCACCGAATTGGAGCGGTCTTCTAGCTCAGCGCTTGCCTCGTCGAATTTTGAGTTCAGGATCAATGCCCTGACATACCCCAGATCACCCGTTTCGCTCGCACTTCCCAAAGCCCGCGCCCGTTCAAACTCCTTGAGCGCACCTTTGACATCGCCGACCCGCAAGTAAACATCGCCTAATAGCAAGCGCGCCTCGACATTGTCGGGTTGCGCCTGGGCCAGGGATTTCAAAACGATCGCCGCAGTCTGATACTCGGTCGTTTCAATCGCTTCTTTGGCCTTGGCCAGCTCGGCCGCCGGATCAAGGCGTCCGCGGATCAGGACAACGCTCACAACCGCGATCGCCACGACTGCTATCAGCGCCAGAATGAGAGCAGGTTTTACTTTGCCAGCTTGTCTTTTCCGAAACACCGGCAACCTCCTTTTCGCAAATTTAAATATTCGACAGTATCTTGACTAGATCTTTGACCGGAACGTATCCACCAATTTTCTCACCGCCCTCGGTGTAAACAGCGGGGGTCCCAGAAACACCCATGGCCTGGCCTAGTTCCATATGTTCTTCCACCGGATTTGGGCAGTTTTCGCTGGTGACGTCCTTGCCATTTTTTGCCGCTGTCATCGCATCGACTTGGTCTGCGGAGCACCATACCGCCTCCAGCTTCGCTGAGGCTTCAGAGTCCAATCCTGCTCGCGGGTAAGCGAGATAACGGACCGTGATCCCCGCGTTATTCATTTGCGCCATTTGTTGATGAAGTTTCCGGCAATAACCGCAATCGATATCGGTAAACACATAAAGGGTATGTTTCTCGTTTGCGGCCTGGAAAGTGACTAACTGTGCAGGGTCCAGGCCGGCAAGCGTTTTTTGCCGGGCAAGCGCGCGCTTGCGCTTGGTGATGTTGCTCATGGCATCGATATCGAGGATATCCCCCCTGAAGACATACTGGGCGTTTTCACTCATGTACATCAAGCTGGGGCCGAGCATCACCTCGTACAAACCGGGGATCTCGGATTCGGCAATCGAGGTGATTTCCGTGTCCGGAACGACGGCAGCTATTTTTTGAGCGATCTTATTGGTTATCGCATCCCCGGAACTGGCAAACGGCATCGCAAGCGTAGCGGCGGCGAGAAAACAGGCGATCCTTTGATAATTCATGGTGGTTCCTACGTCAGGAGTGGTGATTCTAGGCGGTCCGGAGACCTTTCTGCACCCTTGAATAGACCTTTTTCCAAAATTTGCGTTCCAAGACCGGGAAAACTGGATTAACGATCAAACAAGCAATCAAATCCGAGGCGCCTATAATATGCGCCCGGTTCTAGCGACATGCTTAGCGTGATTACATGAATAGTCGTGATGTCGACGCGTTGGAAGGCTCCGCGCTTGGCAAGTATCAGATCCTAACGCGGGTGGGTGCCGGCAACATGGCGGCGGTCTATTTAGGCCATGACCCATTTATAGACCGGCCGGTGGCGGTAAAAGTTGCGCACCCGCAGGCGATCGACCACCGCGAAGACGGTGATTTCTTCAAGCAACTGTTCTTCAACGAAGCCCAGACGGCGGGTTTACTGAAGCACCCTAATATCACCTCAATCTATGACGCTGGAGTGGACCGTGAGTGGTACTACATCGTCATGGAATACGTGCACGGCGGGAACACGCTGGAAGAGTTTTGCCGCGCGCCCGGCTTGTTGAGCATCCAGCGGATCACGAAGATTCTCTATCAGGCCGCGATGGCATTAGATTACGCGCATCGAAAAGGCGTCGTTCACCGCGACATCAAACCCCGGAACGTCCTGCTCACCGAAGACGGCGACGTGAAAATCACAGACTTCGGCGTCGCGGTGGCGCCAACCGATGCATCCACGGATCAAGAGCATGCGGGCTCCCCGTTATATATGTCGCCAGAGCAAGTGCGGCGCGAAGCCGTTAACGGGCAAAGTGATTTATTTTCTTTGGGAGTTGTCGCCTATGAGCTATTGGTCGGGAACCATCCATTTCAGGAAGCGAATATCGATGCAATTGAGCATCGCATTTTGAATACCCCGCCAACAGTTCTGGCCGAGCGGCGAAGCGGGATCCCAGATATTTATCAACGGATCATTGATAAAGCCCTGGCTAAAGACACCTCGC
>JBCCEV010000221.1:0-4934 GCA_039030125.1 Pseudomonadota bacterium
GCATAAAATCATAAACCATTGAATCTTAAGAAAAATATTATTATCCATTAGTGTAAAAAAGACTGACAACTACCGCAAAACGGTGGTTTTACCGGGTTTTTAGGCCCTTTTTCTGCAATCCAACGGCCTACCTTATATGGAGGTCCAGGGCGCGACTTTAGCCGCGAAGGCCACTAGAATTCGCGGCGCAGCAATAGTCATTGACAGCACTCGGGAACATCATCTTCAACGGTCCAGATGGGCCACGCACTGGGAACACAGAAATATATGGTCATTGGCGACACCGTCACCATCCTGTTGGTGGAAGATAACGATATCGACGCCGAAGCAGTAAGGCGCGCTTTTAAAAAGAACAACGTTGAAAATCCGGTCGTTCGGGCCACCGACGGCGTGAAAGCGCTTGCCATCCTGCGCGGTGAGAATCAAAGGGAATCCGTACCGCGCCCCTATTTGATCCTGCTGGATCTCAATATGCCGCGAATGAATGGCATAGAATTCCTCGAAGAACTTCGCAACGATCAGAACCTTGCCGACAGCATTGTATTCGTGCTGACAACCTCGGATCTCGAACAAGACAAGCTCGCCGCCTATTCCAATCAAGTTGCGGGATACTTGGTGAAAAGCCACATTGGCGAGGGTTTCATTTCGATGGTTGAGATGCTCGATGCCTATTGGCGGGTTGTTACATTTCCGCCCAGTCGTGCCGCTTGATGGACTAACAGCAACTCAATTATTTCGCTGTCAGACCGTTACAACGGATTGTGAATCTGGCGATGTCTCAATGCCTTCCACCGAGTTCTGAATCGTCGCCAGATGCCGGCGGTCTATACCGTGGCTTGTTAATCCTCGATGACAGCGGAACGATCCTCGCTGCGGATAACCGCGCGCTGCGGCTACTAAATCGAGGCCTTGAAGAAACGGTCGGAATACTTCTCGATTCGCTGTTTGATGAACACATCGATCTCGACAGCCCTGAGGGGCGTTACCGGTTGGTAGCGCAGGGCGCTGCGGCGAGCGGCCTTGAATTGGACGTTAGACGTACGGCCTTGCTGGGCTCAGATGCGGGCCTTGTCGTTTTCGAACTCGCGAGCGCGGCCAGCAGCTCGTCCAGTTTTCGCACAAGCTGGCAACTCGCCGCCGAAGCGGTTGGCGATGCAGTTTGGGACTGGGACCTCACGACCAATGGCGTCTCTTTTTCACAGAACTGGCTTGCTCGTTTGGGTTACCTGCGTGAGCAGCTCGATGACGCCGATAAATGGGCCGCCATCGTTCACCCCAACGACATTGAGCACGTATCGGCCTCGGCGAACGATTTAATTGAGGGGCGCAAGCAGCTCTTTCGGGAAGAGTTTCGGATGCAGAATATCCATGGCCAAATGGTGTGGGTGGAGTCATCGGCCCGGATCGCTGAATGGGACAAGGGCGGCGCTGCAATTCGAATGCTTGGAGTCTATCGCGAAATTACAGAGCGCAAGATCACCGATGAGCGTCTGCGACTCGCCGAATCTCGCTGGCAGTTTGCGCTCGATGGCGCCGGCGATGGCCTGTGGGACTGGAATGTTCCAACCGGTGAGGTTTTTTTCTCCGACCAATGGAAGGCAATGTTGGGCTATCAGCCGCACGAGATCGCCCACGATATCGGTGAGTGGCGACGGGTTGCCGATGAGGTGGATCTGCAGGTCTCGGATGCACTTGTTGAGCAATGTTTGCGCGGTGAAAGCGACGATTACCGCTGTGAAGTGCGGGTCATCTGCAAAGATGGCACCCACAAGTGGATCCTAGACCGCGGATTTGTCGCTGAACGGGACGACCACGGTACACCGTTGCGCATGATCGGCACGCACTCGGATATCACCGCCGACAAACGCGCCTCCGAGGCGGTGCGCGAGGCCAAGCAGCGTCTAGAGAATATCGCCGAGCTGGTGCCCGGTTTTGTCTATCAATTTCAAATGGAAGCGGACGGTCATTCACGTTTCCCCTACGCGAGCGCGGGCATCGAGGACATCTATGACGTCGCTGCCGGTGACGTCGTCAACGATGCGACGCCCGCCGTCAATAAAATTATTGATGCAGATCGCGCGCGGATTTTGGACTCGATTAAAGCTTCCGCGCGTTCGCTTGAGGTTTGGCAAGAAGAATTTCGCGTGCGCCATAGCGATGGGAAAGAACATTGGCTGCTGGGTATCGCCAATCCTTTAGCGATGCCCAATGGCGCGGTGTTATGGCACGGGCACATTACTAATATTGATGAACGTCGGGCTACGGAACTCGAACGCGGGCGCACGAGTGCGGCCTTAACTCGAGGGAATCAAGACCTCGAGCAGTTCGCCTATGTCGACTCCCACGACTTGAAGGAGCCGCTCCGCGCGATTGGTCATTTGGTCGAATGGATCGCAGAAGATCTCTCCAAGGGTTCAGCTCCTGAGGTGAGCAAAAATCTGCGCAGATTAGAGGACAGAGTAAAACGCATGGATGCGTTGATTGATGACCTGTTGGCGTTTGCGCGAGTGGGAAATTTAGAGCCGGTAGCCGCGCCCTGCGATCTTGAGCGCATGATCGACCATTTGGCGGAGGAGATGACCTCGGGTAAGCAGTTTCAGGTTAATGCCGATGTGCGCTCGGTAGGTCCGTTTAGCACGATCAACGCGGCGCTTGAGACCGTGCTGCGCAATCTGATTTCCAATGCGATCAAGCATCACGATCTCCCTGAGCAGGGCGTGCTTTCGATCAATGCGGTACGGGATGCCGAGTGGTTGACGATCTCGGTCACCGACGACGGTCCGGGTATCCCGCCGAAACACCATGCCCGGATCTTCAAGCTGTTCCAGCGTCTCAACCCGGAAACGGGTGCGGCGGGTACCGGTATTGGCTTGGCGATCGTTTCAAGGATTCTGCAATCGATTGGTGGCGAGATCCGGGTTAATTCCGCCGCTGCAGCGCGCGGCACCGAATTCGTGATCCGCTGGCCACTGAACTTACGTATTTCCAAGAGTAAAACTGATAGTCTAAATAACTAAAGGTTCTAGGCCATGCGCCGCTACCTTGCGGATCGCTAAGATCCGAGCAGCGAGGCGCACCGATGCCGTCCCAAACGGCAAAACAATCAATAATTAACTTTCCGACGGAGCGGTTGGGGTTGGGACAGAGCTTCTCTCAAACGGGGCGGCAAGAGCGGCTGAAGATCCTCGTTGTCGATGATGATGAGATTGCTCGCGAACATTTCCGCCGCATCCTCGATCGAACCTCCCTGGATTCCGAACTCGCTGAGTCGGGTTCGATCGCGGACGGCGTTAAGCGTTTCAAAAGCGATCGTTTCGATTGCATATTCCTTGATTACAAACTCGGTGATGGGGACGCTTTTGATTTGATCGGCGCGGTCGAGCGCGAAGAGCAAATCATCGAGACGCCCATCATCTTGCTGACCGGTATGGGCAGCGAGCAGCTTGCCGTCAAAGCAATAAAAAGCGGCGCGCACGATTATGTCAACAAGGGTGACTTGGCGCCCAGCGTCCTTGAAGCGTCAGTGCGCTCGGCCGTGGCCGAGGCCAAACTGCAAATCGCCGAGCGCCGTCACCGTCAAACGCTCGAACATTTGAGCATGCACGATGAATTAACCGGCTTACCGAACCGGCGGTTGCTCATTGATCGAATTCAGCAGCGGTTGTCAGAGGCCGAACGCACCCGCGCGTCCTTCGCGGTGATGCTGGTGGATCTGGATTTGTTCAAATCGGTCAACGATACGCTCGGCCACGCCGCTGGCGATCTGGTGCTGCAGAGACTGGGCCAGCGTTTCGCCGCGCTAACCCGCCGCTCGGATACCATCGCCCGGATTGGCGGCGATGAATTCGCTGTTTTATTACCGTCATGCTCCTCGATCACGGGCGCGGTAATGTTCGCCGAAAAGATTGAACAAGCCATCGAAGACCCGATGGAAATCGGTGAGCGAACAATCGAAATTGGCGCCTCAACCGGGATCGCGCTTTACCCCGGCCACGGCCTCACCGTGCAGGATCTGCTTAAACACGCCGATTCGGCGATGTATGAAGCGAAGGCAAGTCCCCGAACTTTTTCGATCTACTCAGAGGACTCGGACCAAGAAACCCAAGATGCCGCGGGAATGGCGATCGAGATTTCGCGCCTGGCGCGCAGCGACGAACTTGAAATTGACTTCCAGCCGAAAATTGAGCTCAGCACCGGGGCGGTAGCGGGAGTTGAAGCGTTAGCGCGCTGGCAGCATCCCAGGTTTGGACGCGTTATGCCCGAGCGCTTCATTCCAATTATCGAACGCAGCAAATTCGTATTGGAATTCACCGATGCCGTGATTGAAGGTGCTTGTGAGCAAATGGCGAATTGGCGGCGAGCGGGGCATGTGTTTCCTATTGGAGTCAATATTTCGGTTCGGGTATTGGACGATCCAAAATTTGTTAGACGATTGGCTGACTGTTTAAGCAGGTACCAAATAAGCGCTGATCTATTAACGCTAGAAGTCACTGAGTCGATGGTCATGAGCCATATTGAGCGCAGCGGCAAAGTGCTTAACGAGCTCGCGGAACTGGGCACAAAAATTTCGATCGACGACTTCGGCACGGGATTCAGCTCGATCCGGTATCTGCGCGAATTCCCAGTTAGAGAAATTAAGATCGATCGCCTGTTCGTAAGTGGGGTCACGGCCGCCGGGGGGCGCGATGCCTCCATCATCGCCGCGGTAATGCACCTCGCCGATGGCTTTGGTGCCGCGCTGGTCGCCGAAGGCATCGAAACCGAGGCTCAGCTTGACACCCTGCGCGCTCTGGGCTGCCAGTATGGGCAGGGATTCTACTTGGCAAAACCGATGAACGGCATGGAACTCATCGATTGGGTTGACCCGCTCACCGACGTTGATTGAGCAAAAAAAAGCCGCCCATCGGGCGGCTTCTTCGCGTCTGTGTGAAAAC
>JBCCEV010000222.1:0-4876 GCA_039030125.1 Pseudomonadota bacterium
CATCCGGCGACTTTGTTCGCGATTGCTTTAGCCATTGTAATGGCGTGCTCCGCAATAGCGGCAACGCTTGGGTGGTCGGTTAGCAAACCCGCATTAGACTCACTCGAAACTGGGCAAGGCGTTTTAATCACCGCCAACAATCTTTTATCGTCCAACGGCATCTGGTGGCTCGCGAGTCATCTTGTTTCTAACTTTATTGAATTCCCACCGCTAGGCATTGTGCTGGTCGGTATGTTGGGTATTGGCGTTGCGGAGCGCAGCGGATTTATCCCCACCCTACTATCGCGCTTGGCCGCCGGTGTGCCGAATCAGTTACTCACACCGGCCATCATGTTTTTGGGCATTATTTCCTCCGTAGGTCTGGATGCTGGCTATGTGGTACTGCCGCCGATTGCGGCGGCTTTATACATCGCCGCGGGACGCTCCCCCTTAGCGGGCATTGCTGTGTCGTTTGCCGGGATTTCGGCAGGCTTTAGCGCCAATGTCATCATTACCGCCATCGACCCTTTACTCGCGGGATTCACGCAAGCTGGCGCCCGCTTCGTTGCACCCGCTTACCAAGTCGCGGCGACAGCGAATTGGTGGTTTATGGCAGTGTCGGCGGTGCTGTTAACAGGGGTTGGTTGGGTGGTGAGCGCGCGCTTCGTGGAACCGAGGTTAGTGCACGATATTGCGGCGAGTGTGGACGACAAGCCGACGATTTCTGCAGCAACGAGCAGCGCGGAAGACAAGGCCTTGAAGTATGCCTTGGTGTCTTTGGGTTTACTGATCCTCATTGTGCTTGTCGCGATTAATTTCCCCGGTGGACCGCTGGCCGGCCAAGGGAAACATTTTGCGCGATGGATTGAAACCACGGTGCCGATCATTTTCTTGCTGTTTTTCCTGCCCGCCGTCGTATACGGATTTATCAGCGGGGTATTCAAAAGCGAACGTGACGTCGCCGATTCAATGGGCGCGACGATTTCCGCACTAGGCCCCTATATCGTGTTGGCTTTTTTCGCGGCGCAATTCATCGAAGCGTTCAAATACTCACGACTTGGTGAAATGCTCGCCATCACCGGCGGTCAGTTTTTAGTAGAACTGGGCCTGCCGACCGGCGGATTGATTGTGGGGTTTATTATCATTGTAATGCTCGGCAATCTCTTGATCGGATCGGCATCCGCCAAGTACGCGTTTTTTGCCCCAGTATTCGTACCCATGTTGATGTACGTGGGCATCAGTCCCGAGCTCACGCAGGCCGCCTATCGCGTGGGCGATTCGACGACGAACATCATCACGCCACTGAATCCGTATATGATTATTATCGTGGCCTTGGTTCAGCGTTACCGACCAAACGCGGGGGTTGGTTCAATCGTCTCAATGATGTTGCCCTACACCCTCGCCTTCGCCATTGTCTGGATGGCTTTGTTACTGTTGTGGATAGGCATCGACATGCCCTTGGGACCAGGTGGTCCATTGCACTACCAAATAAGCACCAACGGCGTGCAATAGTTGAGTTACCAAGCGAACACATCGTCGACAGCATCACTCGCGATATCAAGCATTTAGAAAACGCATGAGCCCATGTGAGGCTTTTCAGTATGATAGGATTGCGATTAATTTATTGATCACATTAACACCGGGTATGACCAGCAAAACAACTTATCGGATCACGTTCCACAATCAAGGAAAGATTTACGAAA
Source organism: Pseudomonadota bacterium (assembly GCA_039030125.1). GTDB lineage: Bacteria > Pseudomonadota > Gammaproteobacteria > JBCCEV01. The sequence continues at coordinate 1,683 of JBCCEV010000222.1, forward strand.
TTTATGCCCTTGATGTCCATCAAAGCGGATTATTCGGCTTTATCGAAATAGAAAACATTGTGTTTGGGGAAAAAACGGCCGTAGTGGTCGATCCTTCCGAAGAAAGTCTCAAAACCGAATTTGAAGGGGTTACCCGCACCTATTTGCCAATGCATTCGGTGATTCGAATTGATGAGGTAGAAAAATCAGGACAAGGGAAAATCACCGATTCAAAAGATGTCGGTGCAACGGTCACGCCATTCCCCGTGTTTACGCCCGGACAAAAACCATCCGAATAAAGCTTCCGACTGCGGGGATAACTACCTTGTCGTATTCACGCACAAACTCGTGCCGCCCAATCTCCAGCATAAACCGTAGCGGCCTGTGGCGACGTTCACGTTTATCTGGTGCAGCTGCTTCGATGTTGATACTTTGCGGCACAATCAGCCCGCCCGCCAATGCTTGGGAAACAAAATCGCGCAACGAAGAAAGCGTCGCGTTAGACAACCCAATCGCTTTTGAAGTGAACAGTCGCGGCGAAACGAGTGAGGTATTTCGCGATGCTGACGACAAAGTGAATTTGCGCGTCTCTCTGGTCACGGGTTTCAGCCAATACTCACCGCATAATTGTCCCACCTTACAAATCGATTCGCGCGTGCCCGTGCATCACGAAACGCCCGGCGACAATTGCGCGATTGAGATGCACGCCGCGACCATCGTGTTGGGTGATATTGTCGATGAATTAATTATATCCTTGCCGCTGCATCGACTAATGAACGGCAGTCAGCTTGCCGTCCGCTTCGTGACCGCTTCCGGTGAATACCGAGAATCGCTGTTTTCCTTATCTAACTCTAAGCAAGCAATCCAAGCGGCAATTGGCGAATCCGTGAAAGCTGAACCAAGGCTTGAAGAAACTGCGGCGCAGTGACTAACAGCGGCGATCTCAAAATCTATGCGATTGATTCGTTAAAAGACGTTGATGCCAACGCTTGGGACGCGCTGGACGATTCGGGCGATCCGTTTTTGTCTCACGCTTTTTTGAGCGGGCTCGAAATCCACGATTGCTTGGAACCGCAAGGCTGGTATCCACTGCATCTGGTAGCCAAGGACGGCGATGAGTTAGTTGCGGCTCTACCCCTTTATCTTAAAGACAACTCCTATGGGGAGTTTGTTTTCGACTGGGCATGGGCGGATGCCTACGAGCGGGCCGGCGGTAAGTACTACCCAAAACTTGTGTCGGCGATTCCATTCACACCCGCAACGGGGAATCGGCTATTAATTAAAGCAGGTGCAGATACACCGCAGTTAGTTCATCATTTGATGGAGGCGGTGAAACAATTGATGGAAGCGAACAACGCTTCCTCTTTTCACTGCTTGTTTCCAACTAGCATGCAATCGGCCTTGTTAGCCGCCGAATCGCTGTCTACTCGGCGCGCCTGCCAATACCATTGGCGCAATCGGGATTATCAACATTTCGATGATTACCTGGGTGAGCTAAAGTCAAAACGGCGCAAACAAATTCGTAAAGAACGTCGTGAAGCGCAAGGTAGCGGTTTAGACATTGAACAAATAGCGGGCAAGGAAATTAGCGAACATCATTGGCATGTATTCCACGAGTTCTACTGTTCAACGTTTTATCGAAAGTGGGGAGAGCCGCGACTCACCGAAGCGTTTTTTAACTACCTATCCGAAGCCATGCCGAATGCGCCCCTACTAGTGCTGCGGGAGCATCCAGAACGTGGAGGCGAAGCTCGAGCCGCTCGACCGCACGACCCGTGCACAGTGCCGATGGGCCCCATCGGGTGAGTCATGTGTCTGAACCGAAGTGTTCACCGCGCGCCCTCCGTCGGCTGCTGCACCTGCTCGATCGCGGCCGCCACGATCGCGTCGCTGTCGATCCCCGCTTCGCGCCACTGATCACCGGCATCGCCGTGCTCGATGAATCGATCCGGCAAACCGAGGCAACGGATCTCCACACGCAGTCGCTCGCTCGCACTGAGCTCCGCCACCGCGCTACCGAGTCCGCCTGCCAACGCATGGTCCTCAATGGTGATGACCCGACCCGTCACGTTGGCGACTTCCTCGATCAAGCGTGCATCCAGTGGCTTCACGAAGCGCGCATCGACGACGCTGGCCTCGATCCCCTGGTCGGCGAGCCGCTCGGCCGCCGACAGCGCGGGCTCCACCGTCTTGCCGAGCGCCACGAGGGCAACGTCCTCACCCTCGCGCAGCAGCGCACCGCGACCGATCGGCAGCGGCTTGGGGTCGGGATCCGAGAGCCGTCCGACCGCGGATCCGCGCGGATAGCGCAGGGCGAAAGGACGTCCAGAATCGATCGCCGTGGCGAGCAGATGCTGGAGCTCGTTGGCGTCGCGTGGCGCCGCCACCCCCAGGTTCGGGATGGCGCGCAGATAGGAGAGGTCGAACGCACCGTGGTGAGTCGGCCCGTCGGCGCCCACCAGACCGGCTCGGTCGAGCGCGAACGTCACCGGCAGGTCCTGGAGCGCCACATCGTGCACGATCTGATCGAACGCGCGTTGAAGGAAGGTGGAGTAGATGGCGCAAACCGGTCGCAAGCCTTCCGCGGCGAGACCGGCGGCGAACGTCACGGCGTGCTGTTCCGCAATGCCGACGTCGTAGACGCGATCCGGATGGCGCTCGGCAAAGCGATCGAGCCCAGTGCCGTCGGGCATCGCGGCGGTGATCGCCACGACGCGTTCGTCGCGATCTGCGAGTCGCGCGAGCGCCTCGGCAAAGAGATGGGTCCAGCTGAGTGCACCGCCCGAGCCCGCCGATCGTTCACCGCTGTCGACATCGAACGGGGCCGTCGCGTGCCAGCGGTACGGATCGCGCGCGGCCGGCGGATATCCGTGGCCCTTCTTGGTCTTGACGTGCAAGAGCGCGGGACCGTCGCTCTCTCGAAGCTTTCGCATCGCTTCGAGGAGCGCGCTCAGATCGTGCCCATCGACGGGTCCGATGTAGCGCCAACCCAGCGCACCCACATACCCCCGGAAGTCGCCGGTTCGGTGGAGACCGCCCGTGCTGGGTGCGATCGACATGCCGTTGTCGTTCAGCACGACGCGCAACGACGAGCGCAGGTGGGCGGCATGGTTCAACGCCTCGAAGGACATGCCCGCCGTCGCCGAGCCGTCTCCGATGACCGCCACGGCGTGACGCGTGACGCCGAGCCGCGCCGCCGCCTCGGCCATCCCGAG
>JBCCEV010000223.1:0-4857 GCA_039030125.1 Pseudomonadota bacterium
GGCGAATCTTGTTATTCGATGTTTCGACGATTTTGCCAGTTACCTTGTCGACATGACACTGCTGGGAAAGCACAACATCGGAACACGCATCCTTAGCAGCACCCGGCTCCGTCATTGCGACGGCGGCGATGATCTCGCCCTTGCACAGACCGGGCAGCAGTTCTTTCTTTTGTGCCTCACTACCATGATGCAGGATATAGGGAGCCACGATCCCTGAATGCAGTCCGAAGGCTGGACCGGTGGCATCAACCCGCGCAAGTTCCTCACTCACGACCGCCGTGTGCAGGAAATCGCCGCCAGGGCCTCCGTATTCCTCGGGGACAAACGTACACAACAAACCATTCTCGCCAGCCGCGCGCCACACCTCGCGACTAACCATCCCATCTTGTTCCCATTGGTCGTGGTAGGGAACAATTTCCTGTTCGACAAAGCGTCGCACGCTTTGACGGAAAATTTCATGTTCTTCTTGAAAAACGGTACGCGGGATCATGGTTCTACCTAGAGATAATGCGTCGCCCTATTGTCACTTTCCACTGCAAAGCCGCAAGTGTTGTCTATACTTTGGTGACGAATTCACGGACCTCAGCCGGGGTCCTCAGCGCTCACGGAAACCCGATTGAAAGAACAAGATTCACAAGGATCTGAAACAGCGCAGTTGCTGACCACCGAGTTGTCTCGAATTCTGCTCGATGATTCGCCAGCCCTATTGTGGGTGTGCAACGCCGTGGGTGAGGTCTTCTACGTTAATAGCACCTGGCGAAATTTCACCGGTCAAACCATCGCCCAAGCGAGCGGCGAGGGTTGGTTAACGGCGCTGCATCCCGAAGATCGCGAAGCCACCAAAAGCGTGTTTTTAAAAGCGGTAAACGATCAGCAGGCCTACGATATTGATTACCGCCTGCTATCGGCCGGAGGCGATTCGAGATATTTCCATGCAAACGGCTCGCCCTACTTCGATGCGCGGGGGCAATTGCTGGGGTACGTCGGTTCTTGCATGGATATCGATAGCAGCACGCGCGCGCGACACGAGCTCGGTGAGTTACAGGAACGGCTGGAGCTGGTGGTAGAGGCGGTCACCGATCTGATCTGGGACTGGAATCGCATTGGTAGTGCCAACGAAACCTTTTGGATGTCGCGGCGCATCTCGACGATATTGGGTTACCGCTCTGGAGAAATCGAACTTGAGATAGCCGATCTGGAAACCTATGTTCATCCCGACGACGAGAATGCAATGGCGATGGCGCGGCGCGACGGTTTCGCAAAAGACTATTACACGAGCGAGTTTCGCGCCCGCACCAAAGAAGGTCGCTATAAGTGGCTGCGCTCCCACGCCGCGGTCATTCGCGATGACGATGGCCAGGTCGTGCGGATGTGTGGTTCTTCACATGATATCGACGAGGAGAAGCAAGTTGAGATCGAGGTCGAGGAGCTCCAGCATAAGTACGAGCTTGCGGTAAGCGGGTCCCAGGTCGGCTTGTGGGACTGGGATCTCATCAGCCCCGACCTTTGGATCTCACCGAGTTATCGGCAGATGCTGGGTTATCAGGGAAACGAGACTTTCGATGACAGCGCCAAGTTCATCGAAAACCATGTCCACCCCGATGATCGCACCTTTGTTCGAGAAGCGATCCGCTCGGCGATAAAGCGTGGCCATCATTACGACATTGAGTACCGGATGCGCCACGCGTCCGGCGAATACCGCTGGTACCGCGGGCGCGGCCATGCCCGCCGTGGTACCAACGGGCGAGCGATACGCATGTCGGGATCGGCCATGGACATCAACTTGCGAAAGCAAGCCGAATTGGCGCTAACCGATGAGAAAGAGAAGGCGCAAATCACGCTTACGTCAATTGGCGAAGGGGTCATCACCACCGATTCAGTAGGGCGTATCGACTTTTTGAACCCAGCCGCCGAAGAGTTACTCGGCGTTGCAATACACGAGATCCGCTACGTTTCTAGCGATTATTTGTTTTCGCTATTCGACGAAGAAACCGGTGAAGCCTTGCCTGATCCCATCGCCCAATGCGCACGAGAGAAACGGACTTTGCGCTCAGATTCACCAAAACGTCTGCTCGGACGGCACGGCGAAGAACTCGCCATCGAGTACTCGGTCTCGCCAATACGATTAGAAAGCAACCGGGTCTCGGGGATCGTTTTCGTATTTAAGGACGTTACCGAACAACGCCGGATGGCGCGCGAGATTTCCTATCAGGCAACCCATGACGCGCTGACAGACTTAGTCAATCGCCGGGCATTCGAAGAACGTTTGGAAAGATTAATAAAAGCGGGCGATCGCGGCAGCCGCCACGCCTTGTGTTACCTCGATCTCGATCGTTTCAAAGTTGTTAACGATAGCTGCGGTCATATCGCGGGCGATGAACTGCTGCGCCAGATTTCCAGTATTTTGCGTGCCCATACGCGCTCCAGGGATACCATTGGCCGGCTTGGTGGCGATGAATTCGCCTTGCTCCTGGAACACTGCGACATGGGTCAGGCGCGCCGGATTGCTGAACAAATACGCACCGCGGTTGCGGCACACAAATTTCAATGGAACCAGCGTGCCTATAGCGTCGGCGTGAGTATCGGGATCGTAAAAATCCAAGGCAGCGGTCAAGACGTCGCCAGCGTACTGCAAGATGCGGATGCGGCGTGCTACACGGCCAAGGATCTAGGACGCAATCAGCTCTATGTTTATAAGTCTTCGAACCGTGAAATTCAGTTGCGGCGCGGCGATATGGAATGGGTCGCCAAAATCCAGGACGCCTTGCACGACGATGGCTTCGAGTTGTTCTATCAACGTGTTAAACCAATGGGCGAATTAAGCACCGACTACCACGAAATCTTGCTGCGCTATAAGGATGAAGATGGCGATTACGTGCTGCCGGGACGCTTTTTACCAACGGCCAATCGCTACGGTCTGGCAACCACGATTGATCATTGGGTATTCGATCAACTGGTGAATTGGTATGAAGCGAATACCCGCAACTGGGATCCCAAGAAGCTATTCGCGGTGAATCTTTCGGCTTTGTCCCTCAGCGATCAGGACTTCAAAGAATTTGTGGTTGATCGACTTGAATTGTCGGGGTTCCCTGCTCATCAAATTTGTTTTGAGATCACGGAAACCGCTGCCATTGAAAATCTGACAGCCGCCTACACCTTCTTTAATGAGCTGGGCGAAATAGGTTGCCAATTTGCCTTGGATGATTTCGGCAGCGGGGTCTCCTCTTTCGGATATCTGCGCAAGCTACCCATCGATTTCGTGAAAATCGACGGCGGTTTCGTGCGCGATTGCGCCGACGATCCGATTGCCCGCGCGATGGTCAAATCCATTAATGACATCGGCCAAGTCATGGGTAAAAAGACCATTGCGGAGTTCGCCTGCTCCGCGGAAGTGGTGGCGGCACTAAAAGAGTTGGACATTGATTTTGCGCAGGGCTTCGCCTTGCATGAACCCGAGCCGTTAGCGTCGCTTGGGGGCACGCTAGAGCGCTCGAAGAAAGCGGCACAGATCCTGAAACTCGCATCGCGATAGGGTAAGCTTCGACGCGAACTTGTCGTTGGAGTACTCCATGTCTGCTCGCGAAGTCGATGCGTTTCGCTTCACCGGTCGATACATCAAAAAGGTTGTAACCGAAGCTATCGACGCCACACAACCGCCTTCGACGATCCCGTGGGCTGCGGCCAACAAGGCACTGAGCGAGAGCAAGGTTGCGCTGCTCACCACCGCCGGGATATCAATGAAGGATGACAAGCCTTTCGATATGCAAGGCGAGCGCGACAAACCCACCTGGGGCGATCCGAGCTGGCGGCGCATTGCCAATGATGCATCGAGCGCCGATGTTGACGTCAATCATCTGCACATCGATACCACTTACATTGAGCGTGATATTAATGTGGCGCTGCCGGTTGCGCGTTTGAATGAGCTGGCCGCGGACAACACGATTGGTGGAGTCGCCAGTCACCACTATTCAATCATGGGGTTCCAAGGATACGATCACTCAACTCTCGAAGATGTCAGCGGCCCAGAAATCGGCGCGGCAATAGCGAGCGACGACGTTGATTTAGTGATCCTCGCCCCGGTCTGACCCGACTGCTGCCGGTCCGTGGGACTGGTTGCCCGAAAAATCGAAGAAGCCGGGATCCCGACCGTCACGCTCAATCTGATCTGGGAGTTTCAGCGCGCCGTGGGTATGCCGCGAGTTGCCGCTATTGAACACCCTTTCGGACGTCCCTTTGGCGAGGTTGGCGATAGCGATACTCAAGCTCAGGTGCTCAGTGACGCGCTCGAGGTTTTTGAAGTCGCCGAGAATCCTGGCCATGTCGAGCATTTAGGCTTCGAATGGCACCAGGCCCCCAAACAAACGCTGTGGCACCCGCCACAACCCGCGCCGATCATTGCCTATCTACGCGAACGGGGCGAGCTTTAAACCGCCCCGGCTGACCAATCACCCAAGACTTCTGGATCAGCGGGTGTTCGAGACAGCAGGAATACCCGCACGGCTTCGTAAACGGTGGCGGTGACGCCCCAGGTGAGCCCGACGACGACGCCACCATCCAACACACCGCGCCACGGTTGGGGTAGCGAGCGAAATACAATCACAAAGCCGATAATCATCAGCGTCAGGGCGTAAGCCACGATGACCCGGCGGCGAGGTGCGCCATAAAAACCCATGCAAAACAAAGGCGCCAACAACACCGTCTTTAGCGACACCTCCGCGCGGCACAGATACTCGCAGCGTGAGACCAAGCGCGGGGAATACGCTTTTTGAAAGCCTTTATAACCTTCGGCCCAGGCCATGAATACGATATTGATAACGAATACCAAATAATGAATCCAAGCCCAATCGTAGGAAAAAC
>JBCCEV010000224.1:0-4856 GCA_039030125.1 Pseudomonadota bacterium
AGTGAACAGGCCACCGGACTTCGCGGCCGCGCCATCTTGCGCTTCACGGAGCGCTCGGGGGAGCATCCGCAGGATCTCCCGCAAACCGTCATCATCGGCGAGTGTTAATAACTCTTCGGTCAATTTCGCGCCGCGGTCAACAATCTGATCCGTCAGCGCCGAGCGCATGGAATGGAGTAACAGCACCGTTTCAAACAATGTGTCAATTGCACCGTGCTGGTGAAGCACAATCAGGCGCTGCAGCAAATCTTGCAGCGCCGCTTCCGCTTCTGGCGATCCGAGCAGTGCATGCAACGTCTCAATTGGTTCGGGTTGTTGTTCTTCGTCGTTCACTCAAGTAATCACAATAAGCCGCGCGCTGATAACCAGTACATCCGGTTATAGGCAAGCTTATACCAATGAATCATTTGTGACGGCGGTCCGGGATGTGGCGGGGTTTCGTAATTGAACCAGATATAGGTCCCTGAATCGAAACCAGTTTCCAAGAAACAAAATACTTTTCCATCATAGCGACTTGTCATCTTGCCGCCGCTGACGAGCGAGACCAAGTTATCAATAATGGTGTCGGCCTCGAAGTGGGCCGTCGATCCCGCTTTAGAGATCGGTAAATTCGTCGTGTCACCACACACGAAAACATTAGTCGCCCCCTCGCACAGCAAGGTTTCACGATCGGTCGGGATCCAGCCGCCGTCGCCAAGCGCAGAGGATTCGATAACTTCGGCCCCACGGTGCGGCGGAATCGTGATCAACAAATCGTAGGCTAAATCGACATCCTCCTCGCTGTGAACAACGCGCTTTTGCGCATCAACCGTCTTGGCGTTGAAGAACGTCTCGCTGGTGATCCCCAGGCGTTCAAAGTGTTCCGCCGCCCAATTCGCGACCGGTTCAAGCCCGTGCAAGCGCCCGATTGGGAAGGTATACAACAGTTCGCTCCGCTCCCAGATCCCGCGCTTGGCAAGATAGTCCCTGAGCATGAAGGTAATTTCCAACGGCGCCATCGGGCACTTGTGTGGCACGTTGACGTTGACAACAATCCGCCCGCCGTCAAAGTTCTCCAGAGCGTCGCGCATCGCGCGCGCGCCGTCGAGGTCGTAGAAGCACTGAGATCCCGCCGCCATGCCCGGAATCGCATCAAAATCGAGTCTCGAACCCGTTGCCAACACCAGATAATCGAAGCTGTGTTCGTGACCGCTTCGCGTTGAAACTACCTTAGCTTCCACATCAATGTGAGTTGCCTCATCGAGATGGAAATCCACTAGCCGATGCAATATCGCCCGTTCAGGACGCATCAGTTCCCGCTCTCTCACGCGCCCAAAAGGTAGGTAGAGCAAACCAGGCTGGTAAAGGTGAGTGTCGCTGTTGCCGATCACCTGCACGGTAATCTCGCCCCGCTTCAGCTCACCATAAAGCTGGCGTGCAAGACCATTAGCGATAATGGTCCCCGCTAAACCGCCGCCGACGATTAATATCTTTTGTGTCACTTAACCGGTCCGGGCTACTTGAGCTTTTTCACGATGATGTGCCAAACCTCGTCGCGTTCTTCAACGCTAACCAGCTCGTGACGAACCTTGGCAATCCAGGCCGGAATATCCGAAGCTGAACCTTGATCGCTTGAAAGAACTTCGACGGAGTCACCGATCTGACAAAGCCGAAGTTCGGCAATCAAGGCCATTAAAGGTCCGGGACAATAAGCACCGCGAGCGTCAACAAGTTTTGAAGCCATGATTTTAAAACACGATGAGTTGGCCACGCTCAGCGTCGGCCAAAAAACGAGTCAAACCTCCGATCTCATCAAATAAACCGGGGATAAAGTCTTGCAACGTCTTATCGGCGATTTCGGCCGACATCGCACAGGCAATCATTCTCAGTTCGCCGAACTCACGGCCCTGTTTTAAGAGCTCAATCGGATCGGGCGCCCCTTTCTCAAGCATGCGCTGCGAAAACTCACCACCCTGATAGACCTGATCGTCGCCGTGATAAAACACGCCTAGCGCATTCATGCTCACGAACACCTCAACGGTGCGCTCTGACACGGCCGCGACCGATGCCGACATCGCCGCCATCTGCACGCGTTCGTGCTCGCCTGCGCACAACAGGATAAAAAGCGGAACTGTCTCGTCGGTGTTGGCCATAAGCTAACGCGGCTTTGTGCCCATCGGCGCCGGAAACCACTGGATCGGATAGATTCTAGGTACTATACGCCGATCACCGACAAGCTGATCTATTTGGTTTCGAGCAACCCAATGTCCGACGACGAACAGGTAAGCAAATCGCAAAAGAAGCGCGACCATCGGGCTTTGCAATCGCTCGCCGCGAAGCTCATTGAATTGCCCAGCACGAAACTCGATGAACTTGAGCTCACCGCTGAGATCCGGGAGTCCATAACCGCCGGGCGCTCGATGGAGAAGGGCGCCCTGCGTCGCCAACATCGTTACATCGCCAAACAGTTGGCCGCCATCGACGCTGAGCAAATTGAGTTCAAGCTTGCCGAAGTATTCAAGCCTGCCGTTCAAGAGGTGCGCCGTTTCCACCTTGCCGAACGATGGCGGGAACGACTCCTCGACGGCGATCGCGACGTGGTCGCTGAGATAGCACAGGCTTGCCCGGCCCTGGGACAAAAAGAACTAAGCGCGTTAGTTAACGGCGCGCGAGCAGGTGATAAGAAAGCCCAACGTGAGTTGTTTCGGTACCTGCGCGACCTCCAGGATACTACTGCGGGCTAAATAGCGAACACACATCGCAGCCGTTTCGCCTGGCATGCACTGCCTAAAGTCTCACGCACGCTGGAAGATAAAGCGTCACTCAAAGGCCGGTCGTAGTAGTGGATAGCAATCCAGGTCCGCGGCCTGAGCTTGTCAAGCCAACTGAGAGCACCCTCTAAATCGAGGGTCGGCTCAGCTTCGGCGCGGAGATCGTGCTCATATTTCATGCGCCCGCGTAGAACCGAAAACCTCACCCCTTGATCATCCTCGAATGCGACGACTTCGAATCCTTGAAAACTTCCGCGATGAGCCGCGCCGACACCGCCGCTCATACCGTATGACGTGCTCGAGAAAATGCAACCAAGCAAGATAAATAAAAGTCTAGATGTCACGCTGATCTTTCCGAATCTCTAATCTACACTCAGTTCTTCATTCGAACGAAGTGGTTCAATCCAGGAGGCAATATCACTGAGTTTGACGTAAATGCCGATCTAAAAAGCGCTCGATTTCTAGCAATGCGTTTAAACGTTGCTCATTGGTGCTAAGAAAATGACCGCCATTTTTTTGTTCGACATACCGTACCTCTTTGCCAGACTTTTTGAGTGCACGATACATACGGCGGCTTTGATCCACCGCTACCCGCACATCCTCATCCCCGTGGATGAGAAGCACGGGTATGTCAATTTGATCGACTTTGGTGATTGGAGAGCGAGCCCTTAGATCACGACCGGTCTCACCGACAATTTTTTTGACGACTTCCGCATTCAAAAATCCGCGCCGCTGCCGAACGTGCGCTTTGAGATCGGCGACTCCCGCAAAGCTCACCGCACATCGGTAAAGATGACCTGCTTTCGCCGCCCCCATTAGCGCCGCGTACCCGCCATAGCTTCCACCGACGATGCAGATTCGATCGGGATCGGCCACTCCTTGATTGATAAGCCATTGCGTTCCGTCCGTAACATCATCCTGCATCTGCAATCCCCACGCTTGCAAACCCGCCGCCATAAAATCGTAGCCGTAACCGCTTGACCCTCTGAAATTAATTTGAATGACGGCATAACCCCGATTCGCGAAAAGCTGTGTCCAGTAGTCAAAGCCACCCGAATCCGCGCTGATTGGCCCCCCATGCGGCAACACCACCACCGGCAATGCGGACGGCTCGGTTCCTGCGGGCAGGGTTAGAAATGCTTGGATTTTCTCCCCATCTCTGGCGCTAAACTCGACTAACTGATTGCCCACCATCAATTCCGAGGGCAGGGTTTCGTAGCGTTGCGCAATCTCAGTCATGCGATTCTCGTCACGCCTTAAAACGTAATACGTACCCGCATTTGTCGCATTCTCAGCCAACACGACGATACGCTGTTCGTCGTCGCTGAAGTTCAAGATCTTATTCCTCGTATGAGGAAGAGCGGCATCGATTGACCTGACCAAGCGTCGATGCGGCTCCGACCAGAGCACGTAACCCTCCCTTAATCCCGTGTGTATCCCGACGACATCCTTAACCGTCTCCGAGTAAATCAATTGGCCCTCGACGTCACGCTGATCGTCGGCGTAAATCAGTTCTCTGCTGAGGTCAGGGTCGTTCAAATTGACACTAAAAACCGCAAGCCGTCCCCGATGATAGGCATTGATATAAAGTTGATTTGGATCGGCTCCGAAACCTAGGGGATCGATATAGTCCTTGGACAAGGCCTGAAATTCCCAAAGCATTCGCCAATTCTTTCCGCGAACATCCTGCTCGTAGATCCGAAACTGCGTTTCGTTTTGGAAAACTCCGATCCGAACTCGATTTTGGCGATCGGTAAGCCAGTTTAAAACGCCTGGACGTCCCCTTTTTACCAGCTCCACTTTGCCGCTGCTCAGGCCAACCCTGTACACATCGGGTACCACAAACTCGCGAAGGTCCGCGGTCATGAGAATATGGTCGGGGTCATCGCTCAGTAGATCAACGATTTGGTCCTGAAGCTGAGGTACCCAATCCGCTCGCCGGAGAACCTTGGGGCTGAACACACTTCTTTTTTCGCCAGATTCGATATCGACGAGCAATAAACGCGTCACTGAAAACGAGAACTCGCCGTTAGAGGCATGCGATCGCACACTCAGTAAAATTTGTTGATTATTCGCCCATTCAAACCAGATCAGTTTGTACTCACC
>JBCCEV010000225.1:0-4767 GCA_039030125.1 Pseudomonadota bacterium
CGTTCCTCTTGGTACGCCAAACAGATCCGCACGCAAATGATCTCGGTGGTCGGGCAGGCACTGGAGCGGCATATGGCACTGATAAAAACCTGTGTTGCCCTGTGTCCGCTGATGGGCTTGCTGGGAACGGTGACGGGCATGATTGGCGTGTTCGAAACGATGGCGATCTCGGGTTCCGGCAACCCTCGCTCTATGGCCGCCGGTGTATCAAAGGCCACGGTGCCAACCATGGCGGGGATGGTAGCAGCGCTTTCCGGCGTTGCCATGAGCGCTTACTTGCAACGACTCGTTACCACGGCGCGCGGTGATCTCGCCGCGCGTTTGCAGCTCGACAATTAGATTACGGAGATAAGCCATGCGCCGCTTGCTAGCCCGCGCGACCGCCGACGAAGAAGAATCGAGTATCGACATCACGCCTATGCTCGATGTGGTGTTTATCATGCTGATCTTCTTCATCGTGACGGCAACCTTTGTTAAAGAGGCGGGAATCGACGTTAACCGCCCGAACGCTTCGACCGCCGAGAAACAAGAGAAAGCGAATATCCTCATCGCTATTTCCGAGAACAACGAGATCTGGATCGATCGACGCATGGTCGATATTCGCTCGGTGCAGCCAAATATCGAACGCCTGCGTGCGGAGAACCCTCAGGGATCGGTGATTATTCAAGCCGATAAAGCATCACAAACGAAAACGCTTATTGCGGTCATGGATGCCGCGCGCTCGGCCGGCGTTTTCAATGTGTCGATAGCCGCTCAAGAAGACTAATCATCGCGTAATGAACGAACGTACCGAGCTTGACGGGGCCTTAGCCGATGCAACGCTGCCGCTGCGTTTAGCCGCCGGCCTGCTCGTTGCAACCTTGATCACCTTGTCGCTGTTTTGGGTGATGAATTACCTCATCGAAAGCGGCAACCGCTACCTCGATGACGCTAAACGCGGCAGCATCGTGGATTTCGTGCGAGTTAAAAAAGAGGAAATCGTCGAGCGCAAACGGATAAAACCAGATAAACCTCCGCCGCCCAAAGCGCCGCCAACCCGCCCGCCCGTTCCGCGGCTTGAATCGCCAAAGGCGGCGGCGCAGAAAGTGAAGGTGGCGCGGATCCCCGTGCGCACGGACATCAAGCTAAGCCACGATGGTTTTAGCTTAGGCGCCGGTGGCGGTGACTATCTGCCAATTGTAAAAGTGGCCCCGATCTATCCGCAGCGGGCGTTGCGTCGCGGCATCGAAGGTCATTGCGATGTGCAGTTCACGGTGACCCGTGCAGGAACAACTCGCGATGTAAAGATCGTCGATGGTCAATGCACCAGCGCGGCATTCGAGGATGCTGCGATCAGCGCGGCATTGAAGTTCAAGTACCGTCCGCGTGTTGTTGAAGGGAAGTCGGTTGAGGTTACCGGCGTTAGAAATCGCTTCACGTTTCGAATAGAACAATGATCGATCTTGCAAAACCAATCCGGACCGCAGCACTGCTATTCGTGGTGTCATTAATCACTGGCAACGCCGTGGTCGCCGAAGACACCCAACCTGCCAGCGCGATGAGCGAGACGGTCTACACTGGTTTAAAACAAGCCCAGGATCTCTTGGAGGCGAAGTCGTATGGCAAAAGCCTCAAGATCCTTAAGGATTTGCGTCAACAAGCCCTGCTTTCAGACTACGAAGTTGCACAAATTTGGAATTTGACCGCTTACGCGTTCTATTTGCAGGGCAAGTACAAGGCCAGTATCAAGGCCTACGACCAAGTACTCGCGCAAGAGGAGTTGCCCGAGGGCATCATCCAGAGCACTCTGAGAACGCAGGCGCAACTTTATTTCGAAATCGAGAACTACAACAAAGCGCTTGAGGTGGCCAACAAACTGCTCAACTACCTGGCGGAGCCCAGCGCCGAAATATACATGCTGATAGGTCAGGCTTATTTTCAGCTTGGGCAGTTCGCCGACGCGCTTGAACCCATCAAAAAAGCAATCGGTTTGCAAAAGCAGGCCGGGCTTCCACCGCGCGAGAATTGGCTGGTGCTGTTGCGGGTGATCTACTATGAACTTGAAGACTTTCCCAATCTGATCGCGACGTTAAAAACACTCATTCAGTACTACCCAAAGGAACGCTACCTTGTGACTTTGGCAAGCGCCTACAGCGAGGTAGGCCAATCCAAAAAGCAGCTCGCGGTTGCCGAGGCCCTGCACGAGTTGGGTTACAACCAGGAGCCCGCGCAAATTCGCAACCTCGCCAATCTCTATTTGCTTCACGAAGTGCCGTACAAGGCAGCAAAGGTCCTGCAATCTGGAATTGATGGGGGCGCCATCAAGGGCACCGAGAAAAACCTCAAGCTGCTGTCGCAAGCCTGGTTTCAGGCACGTCACGACAACAAAGCAATTCCGCCGCTTGAGCGTGCCGCGACGCTCGCGGCGGACGGCGACCTTTACGTGCGGCTGGCACAGAGTTATCTCAACGTCGGACGGTGGACCGACGCCGCCGAAGCGGCCGCGAAGGGTATAAAGAAAGGGGGTCTAAAGCATGAAGACACCGCTCAGCTCATTCGGGGTATGGCGTTGTTGAATGAGCAGCGTTTCAAACCCGCGCGAGCCGCATTCGCCGAAGCCGCGCGGTTTACTCGCAGTAAGAAAGCGGCGCGCTCGTGGATCGCATTTGTAGACGCCGAAATAGAGCGTTTCCAAGCGCGCGCGCAGACGGTGCCCACTATTGCTCCATTGGAGCAAGACCGGATGCTGCAAGATCTCTAGTTGGATTCTTCAAGCTCTTGTATTGAAGCGCTTTTTCAAATCATCTGTCAGCTTTCTTTACACTTTTTTAGTCTAAAAACGGCGTGCTTTGGTGTTTCACCGGTTGCGGCGTTCTGCACGCGCGGTAAGGTTTCACAATTAAGTTTCTAAGTCGCTGAATTTATTCAATAATGATTTTTAGGCCGCGTAACATTTGTCAATGAATTTTACACTTTTGGGGTTGGATCCCTGGCAACCTCGATATCTAACCAGCGGCGAGGCCAAATTTTGGGGTTGGCACGCGCTATGCAACCACTCCCCCAGAGGATGCCCTTTCGGGCTTAAAGTGTAAAAAATATGGACAACACGATGAAGAAAGTAGCGCTACTTATTGCAACCGGAGTGCTCGTTTCGCTGATCCACACCAGTGCGATGGCGATCCCGATGGGTACATTTCGAATTTTTAACCACCCTGATGGCAGCCAAGCCCCACCGGCTTACGGTTTGCGGTTGGACGATCTCTACGGAACTGCAAATACGCAGTTCACGTTCGATTTCAACCTAACCCGCGATGGCGTCACCAGCAACATGCAGATGACCTACGATGCGACCGGCATTCGCATTTTCGGTACCGTCTGGGGTGGCGAAGATGTTGGCGGCGGCAGCTGGGTGGCTGGCACCGAAGCACTGTATGACGTCGACTTCAAATACATCACCGCTGACCTCGGTGGCGGCGTGACTTCCACGATAACAGACACCGCGGATGGCGGATTAGTGGACCGCACCGATGTCTTTATCTCACCGACACCTGCGAACGGCATTAACGTTGGCACCATCGTGCAGACCACCGCCAGTTCCTTGGCCGCGGCGGGCACCGATTGGGACCTCCGCGACCGCTCCAAAGGAGACGGGCGTTCTTTCACACTGAACGATGGCATTCGCGGCTTCGCTGGCACCTCTGGCGAAGGTTGGTTGGAAACATCCTCTGATAACGGTCAAACCTGGGTTGGCGCTCCGTGCTGCCGAGACTGGCTGTTTGTAATCCCTGAGCCCGGTAGCGCGGCCCTCTTGGGATTGGGCCTACTCGGCTTCGCTAACCGTCGGGTGCGCTCCGCTTTAGTCTAGAGCGAACTTTAATCCTCATCCTTAAAGCCGCACCCAGTGCGGCTTTTTTTTGTCCGGCCGATTTAGCTCGACCCTAGGGTTTGATCGGTTCCGTGAGCGGGATGGCGAGAAAACGCGCGGGTTCCTCGCTCACCACACGGGAGTAGTGTCCCTTACCTTCGGTATCTGACAACAAGATTGAGCTTCCGGCGGGAAAAGTCCGCTTCTCACCCGCGCCCACTTCAATTTCGAAGGTACCGGAGAGAACGATAATAAACTGCCTTCGCGGCGCGGGGTGCCAATCGCCTATCCATTCGGCGTCCACCTTGCCAAACGCCACATCGCGGGCCGGATAACGTGCGGAGACCGCCAGCGCCGGCGCTGGGGGTGCGTAGTCCTTAACGCTCAAGGGCACCATTCCGTCACGAAAATGGGTAACGCCGTCATCGTTGTAGACCTCGGTATAGCCAAACTCCGGGCCGGCGCGAACGGCGCCTGCTACAAATAAAAACGTTAATGCGCAGATCCGCATTGCGAACATCATCTTCATTCCTCATCGCCTCGTCGTTGGTCCGATTCTTGTGCACTTAGCAATCCGGCGCAAAGCGCCTCATATTTTTCATCGACGGCGGTGAATTTCCGCCAATCGTTTTGCATCAGGGCTCTGATCTCTCGCGAGGTGTCCTCAACGAGCTTCTGTGTTTGCGCTTTACCCACTGCCTTTATGGACGCGTTATACGCGCCTTCTCCCGCAGCGTAGTAGGTCTCGTAGTCTTGCACGGGTTTGGCGTTAGTCGCGTTGAAATAATAGGCCGCGCATTCGGCAAATGCCGCTGGCGTCTCGGAAGTTTGCGCGCAAACTTCAGCCGCGCGTAAAGCGAGCAACCAAACGCAGGGGCCATCGGCGTCTGCCGGCGGCCCAGTGCGGATCCAAGCCAAGGCGC
>JBCCEV010000226.1:0-4766 GCA_039030125.1 Pseudomonadota bacterium
ATGTCTCTGTTTGAACCCATTTTGCGCGGCGACTTAAAGAACTGCGAAACCCACGCGTACCGATCGATGGCGCCACTCACAGGCAGCATTCATGCTTACGTCGGTGAGCACGATACCTTGGTAACGCGCGCAGCAGCCGCCGCTTGGGAAAGCTATACTTTGAATGCCTTCGAGCTACATTCATTACCTACCGGACATCTTATCGCGCGTGGCGCTCTCACCGATTTAGGCGCCCAAATGCTCAAGCTCTGGCCTTAGCGGTCAGGCTCGAATTTGAGTTGGGTGATTGTTGGTAAATGCTCTTTGGGATGCGCGACGCTGACGGCCATCGCGTAGTCCGCCGGCGCGACAAGCGATCGACACGTCCACGGATCTGCCGCGATGTCGCTCTCTACATGGATCTCCAGCTTCGCTTGATTATTAACAGTGGGGAGCAGCGAGAACGCGTTGAGGGGGTGCGATAGCCCCACGCTTAACGCTTTAATATAGGATTCTTTTAACGTCCAAAGCGTTAGAAAACGCCGAGCAAGCTCGGCCTTACCGCCGACCGTGGCGAGCCACGCACGTTCTTTTGCTGAGAAGAACCGCTCTGCGATATCGAGCGGCTCATCTGGCACATGATTTTCAATATCAACGCCGACCCGCTCCGTTCGAGCGACCGAACAGACCAGGTAATCGCCGGCGTGAGACAGGTTAAAAAAGAGGGGAGCCGACGGCGCCGGGGCATCGATGAAAGGCCGGTCGTGGTCATTTAATTTGAAACGCCAAGCAGCAGGTGCGGTTTCCGCATAGCGCGTCAGGATCTGGCGGACAAAAACACGGGTTGCTAGGTAGCGACCGCGATCGCGCTCGAAGGCAAAGCGCCGGGCCTTGGCGATCTCTTCGGGCTGCAGAATTGAATTATTCGCTCGAGAAAATTGGTCGACGCTAGCGAGCCAGATCTCTACTTCATGGTCATCCAGATCGCGGACCGTAGCCATGGCGGGTTTATGCTAATGCTCGAGCGCGACGGCCAAATCGGTAAAGCATGAATATTGCTTTCAAGCCTTCTTCAAAAATCAGTACGTACCATAGGCCCGTTACTCCCATTTCTAGCGACACCGCCAACCAATAGGCACTTGGGACACTGAGCGACCACATCATGATCTGAGTCGCCACTACAGGAACAACGACGTCACCAAGCGTCTTCAAGGAATGAAACAGAATGGTGTTCAGTGCTGAGAGGGGCTGGACAAAGATCGTTAAATACAACAGATGCTTGGCTGCGCCGATGATATTCAGATCATCGGTGAATAAGCCGATCACCGGTTCGGCAAAGAAGAATAAGACCGCGGAAAGCGTAGTGGTCAACAATGCTGCCACCGCCGCGGATCGAATCGCGCACCAATAAACCTCGATATAACGCTTAGCGCCATAACGATAACCGATGAGAACCTCGTTACTTTGACTGATGGCCATCAAGACCACGGTTAGCACTGCGCTTGAAGCCAGCGTAAACGAGCGACTCAAGATCACCGCGACATCGAAGCGCGCAATATAACTGACCAAGATCATCTGATAGATCCCGTAAGCCGTATTATCTATCGCACTCGGATACGACAGGCGCAGCATCGGGCGAAAATGATGTGCTAGCTCTTGTGCGCGGAGAAAGAGACCAATTTTTAGCCCAAGGGTGCGAACAACGACAACGAACAATACAGCGGCGCCGAAAATCCGAACGATTAACGTAGCGAGCGCCGAGCCCAAAACGCCCAGCTCTGGAAATGGTCCGACGCCGTAGACAAGAACATAGACCGAACCCAGGTAGAGTGCATAAGCGATCAAGCCCAACGCCAAAATGACGCGGGTCCGACCGAACGCGCGCAGGCTGCTTGTCGCCGCCATCATCAAACCGTTGAACAGCAATGCCACGGCGGCAACCCTCAGGTAGACAACAATGTCGTCAACGATGATCGGCGGCGCGTTCAACCCGTTAGCGATGCTGCGGGCACCAATTAACAAAATCATCGCGATCGCGCCGCTCATCAAACAATTCGCGACAATCGCCGATTCAGAAATCAGCACTGCTTTTTCTTGATTACCCGCCCCCAACTCCCTTGAGATCAACACGACGGCACCAACACCAAACATTGCTGACAGCTCGTAGGCGACCCACAAAACTTGATTCGAGATACTAACTGCAGCCGCTGCGTTGGCCGAATAGCTGCTGATAATCACCGTATCAGCGAGCGTCACCACCACGCCAACCAATGCGTGTAGCACTAAAGGAAAACTGAGCTGCAAGAGGGTCTTGTCAACAACGCTTGCAACCGGCGGGTCCTCGCGCCGGCTTGCTTGGTCTGGAGCCTGTTGCGAAAAAGATGACATCGCGGGATGAAGGTGTCTCGGGTGGAAAGATGACCGCTTGCCGGTCGTGGCACTAAAGCCTTATTGCGAACACATCAACTGCATCGTTCTAGCGTTGTTATATAACGCGCCTGCTTGACGTGCTATTTCATATGCTAACACTCGATTAAGCTTCGTGGTGCCCAAAGTCTTGAAAGCCGCTGACCGTATTTACCGCAGATTGAGCGTATGAACCGAAGACATTAAATGGATCTAGGCAAACGACTTCTTGCAATCTTAATGGTCTGGGGCGCCGGTCCTGCCTATTCCACGGCGCTGGTCTTGGACGACACCAACGGCTACTCCGTAGAGCTCGAACCAGGCGTCATCCTAACCCGGCCGGGTTTGAATATTGGTGGCCCGTTATTCATCAGCGGGGGCGAGTTCGCAATAGATACCGGATCGTTTTCAGGACAATCTCAACTTGGTGGCGCAGGATTCAGATTAAGTGGTTTCAGGCCAAGAGATTTGGCGACTGGGCTACCAATTGGAAGCGGACCGATACCGTTCGTCGTTAAAGCCACCGCGAGCGGCAACGTATATGACGCAACCCTGCCGTTCTGGTCGGGAGAAATGTTGTGGGGATCTCCACCTCTGCCTCTTGAAGAAACTTTTCCAGGCTCTGGTGTGTTCGTTGCAGCGAATGCCGCAGGCGCGGTGGTCGACGTTCAACCGGTAAGCAACCCTCCGACACACATCATCGTGCCTATTCCAATAACGACTATCTTAATCGGCTTGAGCATGTTGAGTTTTGTCGGAGCGCGGCGGCTCGCGAAGTCGATTTGATAAACCACGGCACGCAAACGCGTTAGTGAGAACGCAACGCTGCGGATCCGTTGGTGCCGCTTGCAAGAAGCCGTTGCGATTGGAGTTCGCGCCTACCAACTTCTAGCGCCGGCAATTCAACAACCAGAGAGGCAGGGTAAGCACGTACCGGTAGCGTTCCCGCATGCGTTCGATGTGCTTGCGGCGCTACGTACCGCAGGGGCATTCAAGCGTCAGGCAGACGGCCTAGCGATCCGTAAAAGACCCAAGACTCCCGCGAGGAGAAGATAAGAGGCGGCCGGTAGTGGCACCGGTGCCGCTAATTGAAGATCCAGCACCGCGCCTGCGGCATTCGCTGCAACGAACACACCAGAGCCTGGAAAAGTTTCTTCAAGAGGCAGAGGTGGAGATCCCCACAGCATTTCTCCCGACCAAAATATCAAGAGTGCATCATAGAGATTGCCGGTCGCGGTGGCCTTGATTGAGAACGGAATCGGTCCTGAGCCAATCGGCAAGCCCGTGGCTAAATCGCGCGGTCGAAATCCGCCCAATCGAAAACCGGCGCCGCCAAGCTGCGTTTGGCCGGGAAAAACCGCGACATCTGTCGTGCCGATGGCGAATTCACCACCCGTAATGAACAGTGGGCCGCCGACGTTCAATCCTGGACGGGTTAGCGTCACACCCGGTTCGATGTCGACGCTGTAGCCGTTCGTGTTATCCAGAGTGACCGTGGCCGCGTAGACGGGCGCAACGGCCATGAAAAACAAAGCCAAGCAGATCGTTGTTATGCGTTTCATCAGATTTCGATTCGATAAAGAGGTCGGCTGTGCGTCTTTGTGACCATTGAATGCCGGGCCCGAGTGCGACTCGGGCCCGCATCAATTTTGTAACACGAGGACGTTTGAGCCTACGCGCCCCGGCGGCGCAGAAGCATCATCAAACAGGGCGCCATCAGCCAAGCAGCGGCCGGCAGCGGCACTGCGGCAGCAGAACCTTGGAGATCCCAAATCAAGTCGATATCCCGGCCTTGGAATAGCGGCGGTAGAAAAGAGTCCATGATCGCCAAGTCGGTGGGATTTCCGGCAATATCAACCGTAAAAGCGTTATTGATAATCTCGAAAGTCCCTTGGTAGCGTGGGAAGAAAGAGCCGGCGCCGAAATCGTAGATGATTTCAATATCGGCAAGGAGATTCACATTGGTGACTTCGCCACCGACGATGTCCACCGAGCCGGACACCAGCGTCGCCGTGCGGCTAATGGGCCCGACGAAGTTAGCACCTAGCGGTGTGCTGGTGTCGATGATATTGGTTGCGAGCCCGTTATCGACGCCCGTCAAGCCGGTGATCGCCGTCGTGCCATTAACGATGCCATCAGCGTAGGTGATCTGGGCAAAGTTCAGCCAGCTGCCTTCATTTGGAAACAGATCGAACCCGACGCCGATTGGCGTGAAGGTCCCAGCCGGCGGCCCGCTTAGGCCGAGAAAGGTTTCCCAGAGGAAAAACCCATCGTCCGCGGGGACTGTGCTGGAGTGAAGCGGCGCATTGATTTGAGCAAAACCGTCGGAGAAAAAATCGATCCAGCGGCTATCACCGTCTGCCGATAAATTTAAGTTGCGG
>JBCCEV010000227.1:0-4572 GCA_039030125.1 Pseudomonadota bacterium
CGCGCGTCGAAGCGGCGGGATTCAATGTTATCGAAGTCTATGCGGCGCATGGTTTCTTGCTGCATCAATTTTATTCGCCGCTATCGAACACCCGCGCGGACGAGTGGGGTGGTGATTTCGAAGGACGGACCCGGCTGTGCGTCGAGGTTGCACGCGCTATTCGCGCCAACTGGCCGGCGTCAAAACCACTGTTCTTCCGAATTTCCGCAACCGATTGGTTGGAGGGTGGCTGGACCATTGAGGACAGCGTGGCCTTGGCTGCAAAACTGCAAGCGCAGGGCATTGATGTTATCGATTGCTCAAGCGGCGGTTTGGGGGGGCCGCATCCGCCAATTAAATTTCCGCTCGGACCGGCATTTCAGGCGGAACTTGCGGCGAACGTCCGAAAAAATGCGGACATCATGACAATGGCAGTCGGTTTTATCTGGCAGGCGGCGATCGCCGAGCAGGTGCTCAAAGAAGGTCAGGCCGATTTGGTGGCCCTGGGTCGTGAGCTGTTATACAACCCGAATTGGACGCTGCAAGCCGCCCAGGAACTCACCGTTGATTCAGCGTTTGCGCTCTGGAAACCGGCGTTTGGTTGGTGGCTCAATAAGCGCGAACGGGTGATGCGCAAGCTCGGGCTACGAGCGGGTTAGCGGAACGGTTGCAGCAGCATTTTGTCGAGCCGCGTCTCGCTCTGATCCCTAAAGGCCTCTAGGCCGACGGTCATGCTGAGGTGACCACCTTCGGGTTGTGCCCGATAGGTTCCGAGCCAATGGTCCCACCAAGGCAAATTGAAGCCAAAATTACTGTTCATCTCCCGGTCAACGGCCGAATGGTGTACCCGATGCATGTCCGGGGTGACCACGAATCGCCGCAACACGGCGTCGAGCCCAGCCGGCATGGAAATATTAGCGTGGTTGAACAGCGATGTGCCGTTAAGCACGACTTCAAAAATGACGATCAGGCTTGCAGGCGCGCCGAGCAGAATAACGAGCAAAATCTTTATTAGCGTCGATAAAACGATTTCGAGGGGGTGAAATCGCACCCCGGTTGTTACATCAAACGCTAAATCGGCATGGTGAACCCGATGCAGGCGCCAGCACCATGGCAAAGCGTGGAACGCGCGATGCTGCAGGTAGATAGCGAAATCCAGCAACAAAAAGCCAACGATCAACGAAGCTGGCGAAGGTAGCTCGATCACATTGAATAATCCCCATTCGTGGTGTTCGGTTATCAAGGCGGCACCAAGTGGCAACAATGGCGCAGCAAGCCTGACGATGAGCACGTCGACAACCAGTATTCCGCAGTTGTTGAGCCATCGTGATCCCCAGTTTTGTTTTCGCGGTCGCCTGGCGCGATACAACTCCCAGATCGCAAACAACGCAAAACAACCACCAAAGGCCCCAAAGCGGATCAGAGGTTCTTTGGCAATAATTAGCTCCATAGAACAGCAACAGCCGGGGGAGGCAAGGAAAAGACGATAGTAAGGCCGCTTGAGCGGAATTTGGCACTCGGCCTATAGCGGGTTGTTACCAACGGATGGGACCAGGTGCCGGAAGTGGAGCCTAGGCGCCTTTGTCGATGGACTGGTTTGGACGAATATTTGATTTAACATAATATACAAAAAGTGAACATAATCAGTGGGTTAGCGGGGGAGGTTATACACAGGCTCATCAAAATTGCCGCCGCCATGCCCTTGGACGCTAAGCGCTTCAATCCTTTCGATAAATCGGGATCTTTCTCACGCTCTGAGAGCACCACCGCATAGAGCGGGGCGGGATCTACCCCCAGCAATTCAGCCGCTTTGATCACCTGCGTTTTTGTCAGGGTACGGCGGCCTTTCAGCATGTTGTAGATCTGACCTTTGTTGTCGCCCATATCTAATAATTTGGCTACCCGGTAAGGCGTGCATTCTCGGTCTTTGGTGGACAGGTGTTCTTGCAAGGCCACGATGATGTCGGCACTGGTTTCAATCATGATGCGTTGTCTCTGTGTGAATAGGTGAATTATAGGTCTCTGATTTATAAAGAATATATTTTTTACTTGACATAGTATTTTTTTATACCCTATCTTTTCTCTTACACAGAGAGCACGGGATCAGGGTCATCAAACCAATCATTCCTCCTCCTTTTTGGACTATCGCGCGTGGCGTTGTCGTAGCGCTGATGGTGATGGCTGCGGTGAGCCTGCGGTGGTAATCAGTTCCCCCACTGCAATCGTCGCTCCCGTCTCTGTGTGCACCTCGGTGCCTTCAACGTCGATTTCTTTCCACATAAAAAATCAAACCTTTTTGCCTCTCGCGGCTCAGCCGAGCCGCGAGCCTTCTTGCGATTAAGTATGCGATTTGAGCACTGGAAAGTGATGGCACGTTTTGGGCACTGGCTTTACCGGAGTTTCCAACGGAGAGGTTAAGTCAATGACCGAACAGCAATTAGACGGCGTCACTATGGCGTTATGCGCATGCTGGAATTGCGACGATGGTTACGTCGAGGTTGATATTGGTGACGATAATGTCATCGAAGAACTCGATTTTGAACCGTGCGAAGTCTGTTTGGGCAAAGGTAGCTTTTGGGTCAACAGTGACACGCTTTGCGATGAAGCAAACGTCATCGATACCCATTGGTGTCGTAACGCCGACGAAGTCGATCTATTGCGCGCAGGTCTCCTCTCGTGAGCGCCGTGATCCGACGCGATGACACGCCCGCGATCGAGAGCGCGTCTAAGAAGCTGATTCAATTTCTCGAAGATGAAGCGCTTCACCATTCGGCGCTGTTCGATTCCAACCGGCTCGAAGTTGATCAATCGCTCGCAACAATGTTTCGCGAGTGCGCCAATCAATTCAAACGGCTTGATGAAGCACTCGATTGGTACACGACACGCGCAATGCTCATTCGGGCCTACGAGGGCGGCAACGAAGCGCTAGGCCATGATGCGAGCGAAGCCATCGCCGAGCTTGAAGAGGATGGTTTTCAACGTGCGCTCAAAGCGTTTCGCGGTGAGAGTTGAATTTTGAATTGCGTTAGGTCGGTGCCAGTTATAACGCAATTGGGAGAGGACCAAGGGTAAAAACAATGATCCGACCAGAACCTAATCATTCCGATAAATGTAACTCCTCGTGCGTTGTGTGGGTGCCGCATGGCGTGGCTGTAACCGGAAAGGCCAAAAGTAAAGTCGATTTTGCGAATCGACAGGCACGCGACGTATGAACGCACGCGATCAAATTTCACTCGCCCTTGATCCCACTGTCGCTGAGCGTTGGGAATCGATCGCCGATCTCATGCTTCACATTTACAACAATTCGAAGAAAGCCAAGGGAGACATCGCACGCGATTGCGATATGTCGCCCTCGGCCTTGAGTCGGGTTTTGAATCGTCACGAACAACGCACGCCGACCACTGACGTGCTAGAGCGTTTTATGCGTGGCGTGTTGCCCGAAGATCGCGCGATGCTGATGGATTACTTGATCGGTAATTACTCGCAATCTCCGGCCACCGAGATTGAGCGCGCGGCGCGTTTCATCAACGAGCACGGCGCAGATTTTTATAAAGCGATCGACATGATCTCAAAGCACGGCGGCGTCAATGATCGAGCCTGAGATCGATCGCGTGTATCAAGACGCTGACGGCAACGAATTTGAAGTGAAATCTTTTTGCGGCGATCTCGTCACCGGCTATCCGGTTGGCGGCACTGAGCGTGGCTTACTAAAAACAATAACGCGCGAAGAATTCGATCACCGCTTTTTTTCAATCAGTGATCCGACACGATTGCTATGAACCACCGAAGCATCAAAAAAATATGCCCTCGCTTCGCTGGATCTTCTCCACCGACCACGAGAGGGCGCAATGATAGAGAACCATTCTCGATCGATTGACGAAGCGCAATCGAAATCACACGGCGCACGGCGCACCGATCCCAGTTCCTCGCATGAAGCGATTGAGCGATTCAGCGCATCCGGCAAACGCAGCCAGCAAGCGCAAGATGTTTATCTGGCGCTATGGCGTCGACGTCCCGCCGAGCTTTCATCGCTAGCGCTAGCGGATGCATCCGGGCTTGACCGCTTTGCGATCGCCCGCCGACTCCCGGAGCTAGAACGCACTGAGCCGCCTCTAGTGCGCCGCTGTGGTGTTCGTCATTGCGCCATCACGGGCGGCAATACCATGCACTGGACAGCCACCGTATGAGCATTGAGGCAATGAATTGGGCGTGGAAGCTGCACCTTAAGCCGGTCCACAAATTGATCTTGATGCGCTACGCCGACTACGCGAACGAGAATCACGAGGCATGGCCCAGCCATCGGCGCGTTGCACGCGATTGCAATTGTTCCGTGCCGACCGTCCGGCGCGTCCTTAAAGCGTTGGTTGCGATCCCGATCATCAAAGTCGATGAGCGACGCGGGACCGTCAATCGCGTCCGTTTATTGGTGGGTAAAGAGTTGCCATACCCCGATCAAATTGATCAGGGTCGCTACGTCAAAATTATCCACAACCGCGATCAAATTGATCAGGGTAGGGGCGAACCTGGTTCGGGTGACCCCTATCAAAATGATCAGGGGTCTGATCACCAGATGATCAGGGGGTCTGATCACCC
>JBCCEV010000228.1:0-4449 GCA_039030125.1 Pseudomonadota bacterium
CCTTTGTCCGTATTAAGATCGGTGACGAACAGCTGCGCGCCCTCAGCCGCGAACCGCGCCGCAATGGCCTCTCCCAAGCGCATGCGCGACGACCTTCTAGACCGCGGTATTGATCGCGTCTACCTCTATGGGGCCCGTCCAGAGGAAGTCTGGGTAGAGCTTGATCCGCGAGATTTACTCAAACTTGATCTCAAGTTGGCCGACGTTGCCACGACCATCAGGCAGACCTCGCAAGATCTGCCTTCTGGTGAACTTTCTGGCGGCGAGCAGCAAGTCCGCAGCTTAGGTCTTTTGCGTCGTGCCGAGGAATTGAAGGAAGTGGAAGTTAAGGCCCTTCCGGATGGACGAAAAATCCTGCTCGGTGATGTTGCCAAAGTCAGCGAGGCGTTCAAAGAAGACACGCAACAGGGGATACGGGGCAGCGACCCGGCGATCGAACTTGAAATTCTGCGCTCGCCGGTAACTGATGCGCTAACGACTGCCTCAACCGTCGATGAATACCTCGAGGAGATACGGGCCACGCTTCCCGCGCAACTTGAGATTGAAGCCTACGATGTGCGGGCGAAATCCATTCGCGAGCGTATCCAGCTTCTCGTTACAAACGGTCTGGGCGGCTTGTTGTTGGTGCTCGGCGTATTGTTCTTGTTTTTAAATGCGCGGGTCGCCTTCTGGGTCGCGGTCGGAATACCTGCTTCTCTGATGGCGACGGTTGCGATCATGTGGGCCAGTGGTCAGACCATCAACATGATCAGCATGTTTGGAATGATCATGGCGATCGGGATCGTCGTCGACGACGCGATCGTCGTGGGTGAACATGCCGAACAGCGCTTCAGGGATGGGCTCTCGCCTGTGGAGGCCGCGATAGCCGGTGCCAAACGCATGGCAGCCCCTGTTTCGAGCTCCACGTTAACCACGATCTGTGCCTTCATGCCGCTCTTCTTAATCTCGGGGATCATGGGACAAATCATTGCGGCAATTCCTTTTGTCGTTGTTGCGGTGCTGATCGCCAGTTTGATTGAGTGCTTTTTCGTTTTGCCCGGCCATCTCTCCCACGCTTTGGCGCCCCGCCCAGGTTTGTTTCAGCGGTCGTCGTTACTGCGAGCGATTGGCGATAAAGCCGTGCGATTTCAGGCGCGCTTCGACAAGCGTTTCGTCAGGTTCCGCGAAACCGGCTTTCGAACCTTCGCCCAGCGCGCGATAGCCGGACGTTATGTGACCGCGGCGATCGCCATCGGCGCGTTTGTTGTCAGTGTGGGGGCCGTGCTTGGCGGCAAAGTGGGATATCAATTCTTTCCTTCCCCTGAGCCGGATCGAATTTACGCCAATATAAAAATGATGCCGGGGACCGCGCGTGCGGATACACGGGCGACTTTGGCGAAAGTGGACGCCGCTTTGTTTCGCGGCCTGGAAACACTGGCCGATGATCCAGACGATGTCGTGGTGTTGACGATGGGCAAAATTGGCGGGCCGGTCGGCTCAACGCCGTTCACCTCCGTGTCCTCAACCGATACGTTAGGCGGGATCGCCGTCGAGCTCGTTTCTTCCGATCGGCGAGACGTTTTAGCGCGCGAGGTGATCACCGCCTGGCGGCAAGCCGTTGGGGACATTGCCGGGCTTGAATCTTTGACCTTTGCCGGCGCCCGCGCAGGTCCGCCTGGGGGCGACGTTGACGTGCGCCTGTCAGGCGGGGAGCCGAAAGTGCTCAAGGCAGCATCACTAAGGGTGCAGGAACTGCTGAAACGTTATCCCGCGGTATCTGATATCGATGACAATCTGCCCTACAGCAAGCCCGAGAAAATCATCAAACTCAACGATCGCGGACGCGCGATGGGCTTCACGACCGAGGACGTGGCGAGGCAGGTCCGCAACGCCATTGACGGTGCGATCGCCAAGCGGTTTCCGCGCGACGATGAAGAGGTTTGGGTCCGCGTGCAGTTCGCCCGCGAAGACGTTAATGTTAATTTGCTCGACCGACTCTACCTGCGCTCGCCATCCGGTGCCGAAGTTCCTCTGAAGGCCGTGGTTGACACTCGCGATGACCTCGGCTTCTCGCGGATCCGGCGCGAGGGGGGCCGCCGCGAGGTTGCGGTAAGCGGCGAGCTCGATCTCCGCCAATCGAGTACTGGAGAAATAACCCGCTCACTGGAGAAAGATGGGCTGCTCGATATCGCGGCCGAATATGGCCTTGATTATCGATTTGCTGGGCGCGCGGAAGAGCAACGCGATACCAATAGCGATATGTTGCTGGGCACAACGTTGGGCCTCACTTGTATCTATATCGTCTTGGCTTGGGTCTTTTCGAGCTACACTCGGCCACTGGTCGTGATGAGCGTGATACCAATTGGTTTTGTCGGCGCGGTGATTGGTCACGCGGTGTGGGGTGTCGACCTGACCATCCTCAGTATTTTCGCGATCCTTGGACTGTCCGGCATCGTGATCAACGACTCTATTGTGCTGGTCACCACGATTGACGAACGGCTTAAAAGTGAACAGGTCATTGACGCCTTGGTCAACGGGTCCTGTGATCGGCTGCGCGCCGTGTTCCTCACCTCGGCCACCACGATAGGGGGACTCACGCCCTTACTTTTTGAGAAAAGCCTGCAAGCGCAGTTCTTGATTCCGATGGCGTTGACCCTGGTTTTTGGGCTCGCCACCGCGACGTTCATCGTCTTGCTACTCGTCCCCGCGCTCATCATGATTCAACATGACTTAGGGACATTTTTCAGAAATCTATTTGCCGCCAACGCCGAGCAACCGAGTGAAGCGTAGCGCGGTCCACCGGGCGGCTGTTATATGATTGCCCGCCTGCAAAATTCCCATTCGAAGGATACCCATGAACGCACCTGAAACCTTTCCAATGCCGTCGCTCGGCGCTTATTCGACCGACGAGCGCGAGATGATCCGCGAATCAGCGCGCGAATTTACGATGAATGAGGTGCTGCCGGTTGCCAATGAGCTCGACCCGAAACAGGGACTGATCCCCGATGAACTCCGCGACAAGCTTGCCGATATGGGGTACTTCGGGATCAGGATCCCCGAAGAGCTCGGGGGTAGCGGGCTAGGGATTTTTGAGTACTGTTTAATCACTGAGCAGCTTTCGCGGGGATGGATGAGTGTCGCGAGCCTCATTGCGCGTGGCAATGGCCTGATGATTTTGGATCTCATGAGTGAAGAACAAAAGAAGGAAATCTTGCCGCGCGTCGCGGCCGGTGATTATCT
Organism: Pseudomonadota bacterium; assembly: GCA_039030125.1. Taxonomy (GTDB): domain Bacteria; phylum Pseudomonadota; class Gammaproteobacteria; genus JBCCEV01. The sequence goes on from JBCCEV010000228.1 coordinate 3,220, forward strand.
CTGCGCGGCCTCGCTCTCGGAGCCGGACACCGGATCAGATCTGGCTTCGATTTCTTGCCGCGCGGAGCGCGATGGCGACGAGTGGGTAATCACGGGTAACAAATACTGGTGCACATTTGCCGACGGCGCCGACTATCTGATTTTGTTTGCACGCACCAGCCCGCCCCCGGCCGAAAAACGCCATGTGGGTATCAGCGCTTTTATCGTTGATAAACCGCGCGGTGAGTTGCCGCCAAATTGTCATGGCAATGCCATCCCGAAAATTGGTTACTTTGGCTGGAACACATTTGAACTTGCCTTCGACGGCACGCGTTTACCGCTCAATGCTTTGGTCGGTGAGGAGGGCAAGGCATTCTACGCCCTCGCCAAGGGGCTCGACGAAGCGCGGGCGCATACAGCAGCGCGCTCAATCGGGCTCGCACAGGGCGCCTTGGAAGACGCGCTGGCGTTTGCTCAAGAACGGCAGCAATTCGGCAAACCGATCAGTCAATTCCAGGCGATCCGGTTTAAGCTCGCCGAGATGGCCACCGAAGTCGAAGCCGCGCGCCAACTCCTCTATTTTGTCTGTCATCAGATCGACTCGGGGAGACGCTGTGACAAAGAGGCTTCGATGGTGAAGTACTTTGCCTCGGAGATGTCGGAACGCGTGGCATCGGAAGCGCTGCAAGTCCTCGGCGGGGCCGGTTACACCAAACTGCATGCCGTTGAGCGTCACTGGCGGGACGCGCGGCTGACCAAGATTTTCGAGGGGACTTCGCAGATTCAACTGCGGATTATCTCCGATAACCTTCTCGGCAAACCGATGGAGTAACTCATGGCGGGCGATTTGCAAGTAAGTTTCACGGGTTGGGGCGAGGCCCTGGGGGCCGGTGACCTGGATGCGTTCTATGGTGCGATTGATGAGGCAGCCGTGATTTACGACGAAGACATCCCTTTTCGTCTTGATAAGGCGAGTTTCGTCGACCACATCGGATTTCACGCCAGCGGTTTATGGGAGTCGTTTGCATGGGTGCCACGTGAGGTCAAGTTTACTGAACACGGGGATTGCGGAATTGTTTCGGGCTTCGCAACCTTTCGCGGTAAACCCAAAGATGCCGGCTTTCGCCAACGTCACATGGGTTTTAGCCAAACCTGGGTCAAGAAGGGTGCCGCTTGGAAACTTGTGTGCTGGCATCAAGGACCACTCCACGGTCAAATCGAGGGCGCTTCACCGGGGTAAATAACAATGAG
>JBCCEV010000229.1:0-4399 GCA_039030125.1 Pseudomonadota bacterium
CCGGAGGTCGAAACCTACGGTATTTGCGGTGCCGGTTCGAGATGATCGCGAAATGGCACCCAAGAGGCGTTGCAACCGCCAAGCAGCAACAAAACCCCGAGTTGCCAAACGAAAAAGTTGGAATATCTATTCATCGCGTCGAGCCCTCTTCGCGCGTTGCGTCTAGCTAGAGAAAAATCAAAATCCTCTAGTATTCTCAGACAGTTATCGACAGATCTTAAACAAAATACCAGTTAAAGGACAGCAATCCGATCCGTGAGCCTACACCATTCCGCCTTGGCCTTCCGCGCTGCCGCCTAAGCCGCCTGGATCCCGTATTTCTTCATCATGTGATACACCGTTGGCCGGGAAACACCGAGCACGTTGGCGGCCTTCCCCACATTGCCGCCCGACGCTGCCAACGCCCTATTGATGGCGTCGGCTTCGGCGGCCTCACGAATATCTTTCAGCGTCTCAAATCCTTCCTTCTCAGAGGTCGGTAATTCGAGGTCATCGGGCGAAATATGGCTGCCGTCCACCATGATCACCGCTCGTTTCACCCGGTTTTCCAGCTCACGCACATTGCCGGGCCATTCATAGGTTTCGATGGCCTGTAAGGCGGCGGCATCGAAATCTCTCACTTTTGATTTTTGCTCGGCCTTGTAGGTTTCCAAAAATGCTCTTGCAATCAATATCTTATCGCCTGGTCGTTCGCGCAATGGAGGGATATTGATAGTGACCTCGCTGACCCGATAGAAAAGGTCTTCGCGAAAAAGCTCCTGTTCTCGTTGTTGGTCCAAATTCTTGTGCGTTGCACAAATCACCCGCGTATCTACCGGGATCTCCTCGCGCCCGCCAACCCGCTCGATAACGCGTTCCTGCAAAAAGCGGAGAAGCTTGGCCTGCAAGGCCGCCGGAAGATCACCAATTTCGTCCAAAAATAGCGTTCCACCGTTGGCGAACTCGAGTTTTCCTTTCGTTTGTCGGTTAGCGCTCGTAAAAGCACCTTTTTCGTAGCCAAACAGCTCGCTCTCCAACAAATTTTCCGGAATGGCGGCACAGTTGATCGCGATAAACGGCTCATCACGGCGGTCGCTCAAGTTGTGCAACGCCCGCGCTAAAACTTCCTTGCCAGTGCCACTCTCACCGAGCAATAAAACGGTGACATCGGCCGGGGCAATTTTTTCTATCCGTCGGCAAACCTCAAGCATTTGCGAGCTACCGGCAATCACACCTTCGAGCGGATCGCTCCGGCGCGGTCCCAATAACCGGTTCTCCGCCTCTAGCTCATGCAGTGATTTCGCCCGCGCGACAATTAAGTGAAGAATCTTCGGATCAACGGGCTTTTCATAAAAGTCGTAGGCGCCGCGGCCCACGGCTTCCACGGCAACCTCGCGGTCATCGTTGCCGGTGACAACGATGACCTTCGTATCTGGCGCGATCCGCAGGATCTCATCAAGGGTCCGCAGACCTTCCGAAGCATTCGCGGGATCGGGGGGCAAACCTAGATCAAGAGTAACAACGGGGGGTTGGTGTTCGCGGACGTTTTCCACCGCGCTTGCGCCGTCCTCCGCGACCAACACGTCAAACTCCTCGAAGCACCACTTTAGTTGCTTCTGCAAACCAGGATCATCTTCAATCACTAGTAATTTAGTCATGACACTTGCCTCACAGGAAACCGTACTTGCTCACCGATTTCGCTCAAAGGTAGAACAATAGAAAAAACTGAACCCTTGCCCACATCGCTGCGCACTAGAAGTTGACCGCCAAGCGCATTCACGATGTGGCGGCTCTCGTAAGCGCCTATGCCCATTCCGGCTTTGCCTTTAGTGGTATCGAAGGGTTTGAAAAGACGTCGCTCCAGAAATTCTTGGTCCATGCCGCTGCCGGTATCGCGGATCTCCACAACCGCAGACTGCTCATCGGTGCGGACTTTACAAAGCACTTCCCCTGTCCCTGGCGTGGCCTCCACCGCATTCTGGAGTAGATGCTCGATAACTGACTGCAATTGCTCTTCATTTCCATGGACCGGGGCTTGTTCACAAGCGAGATCTATCGCCGGTTGCGGGACCTGGGAGCATTTTCGTTCAACCGCCCGTCCTGCCACCTCGCACAAATCAACGCGCATCAAGGTTTTCGGCGTCATATCGATTTGTTTGAGACTCGCGAGCATCCGATTCATTTTCTCAACCGCATCACCCACGGTCAGGAACGCATCTTCGACAAAGTCAGCGCGATGGCGGTGACGCTCGGCGTTGGTGACGATAAGCGACAATTGGGCAATTACGTTTTTCAAATCATGAACTAAAAAAGCCGATAAGCGATTGAAGGTTTCGAACTGTTCCGCCTCAGAGAGCGCCTCGCTGGTTTTGATGAGAGCGAGGTAACTCGCCGCCTGTCGACCTAGCGTGTTCAGTAAATCATGGTCCTCCGCAGTCAAGGCGGCGAGCGATCGGCTGCGCGCCAGCAGCAACACCGCCAATAGTTCCTCGCCATGGACGATCGGGACAAAAGCGGTCGCTTGAGGATAATTCAGAAGCCAACTTGGCAAGGGAGCGACTTCGCCCACGGACAGCGCGGCCTCGCCGGCCACCACATCCACGATTTCTCCACGCGCCAAAGGTTGGAAAATCGGATCGTCGGAGAAAATTGTCGCATCACAGTTCGAGTAGCCGCCTGCGGCGGCGGCAACGACAAAGCGATTGTCTTCGTTGTGCTTCCAAAGCACGCCGCCCGGGCTATCAAGAACATCGCAGACCGCGAGCAAAATCGTGCGATCAAGACCGTCCAGATCGTTTCCGGCGGTCGCTAGGCGCTGGGTAAAATTTAACCATTGCTCGCCGTACTCATATTTGTTGCGATAAAAATGCTTGGACAGAAATAAACGCAAACGTGAGCGAAGCTGCGTGGAACTGATCAAGGTCGCGAGCAGCAACACCCCAAAGACCAAGAAAGAGGTGCGAAGTGCTCCACCCCAATCACCGCCGAACAGTTGGAGGTAGTAACCTGCTCCTGAGACGGCAAGCAAATAGAGGCCCGCGATCGAGACCGATACGGTATGAAATACCACTCGCCGCGAGACGAAGATGTCTAAATCCCATTGCCGATTACGAACCGCGGTAATCGCCAATAGCGGGACCACTAAGCCATTGACAACGGTGCGCGCCGACCAGATGTCGCCATCAATGACCCGAAACAGGACCGCATCAGCGTAGAGATAAAAGTCGAAACCATGAATGGCGATCAGAGCCAAACATAAATGCTTGATCGACCAGCGCCCATCGTTGGACGCATTGCGAAACACCTGTTCTACCAGGAGCACCACACCGAGCGCATTTAACAGTAGAAAGGAGAACACGATTTTGCGGATCGACTCGGGCTCCATTGCAATCCCGAAGATCCCAGAAGTCGCGACCACCAGCGTGACACTGAGCGCCTGTAAGGCAATGCACGCAACAATTAATTTTCGTAGTCGACTGTAGAGCTCGCCCTCGCTCCGCTCGCGAATAAGGGCAACTAAAAACATCAACCAACCAGCGTCTCGAACAACTTCCAGAACAACCACGGCCGCGAAGGAGTGCACGAAATAGGTCGGGATCCAGGAATATAAGGCATAACCCACTAGCCAGATGGTCGAGGCCAAGGTGGCAAAAATAAAACTCCGACCGATGGGGTTCCCGCGGTGCGAGGTGACTAGCAGAGCTAGTAGGAATGCGAAGAGCGTCGCGCTTAACGACGCGCCGATCGCAGCGAAATGATTCATCGAGTTAGCAACCTATGCCGCCAAGTACATTGCCCGGCAGCTAATTTAGCCTCGCTTGGTTAGCGAGCGCCCTTACCCCAAAGTATAACTTGGGCCGTTTGCATCATAATTGCCAGATCAAGAAACAAACTGTAGTTTTTTAGATAGTAGAGGTCGTATTGGAGTTTCTCGCGCGCGTCATTCACCGACGCGCCGTAGGGATAGAGAACTTGAGCCCACCCGGTGATTCCGGGCTTCACGTAGTGGCGCAAATCGTAGTAAGGAATGGCCTCGGACAACTCGGCGACGAATTGCGGACGCTCTGGTCGGGGGCCCACGAAACTCATATCGCCGCGCAAGACATTGAACAGTTGCGGCAACTCATCGATTCGGGTTCGACGAATAAACTTACCGATACTGGTGACGCGGTCATCGTCCTTACGTGCCCAAACCGCGCCGTTTTTCTCAGCGTCCTGACGCATGCTGCGGAACTTAAACAGCGTGAAACACTGGCCCTTCCGACCGACGCGTTCCTGTCGATAGAGAATCGGTCCGCCGTCATCGACCAAAATCGCGATCGCCGTGATGATCATCACCGGCGCGGTCAGTAACAGCAGCACGACGCAGGCGGTGATCAGACTTGCCGAGAAACGAGCGGTCGATCTGTTTGCCAGCGTC
>JBCCEV010000230.1:0-4345 GCA_039030125.1 Pseudomonadota bacterium
CTTCGCCAATCTCAACAACGATTCGAAAACTGGAATACCGAGCACGCTAGAGGCTTCGGCATTCGACGTGCTTTTTGATTCCCCTATCGCACCGGCGTTGCCATTCTTAACTTTCTGATTGGTGTTCTGTGACGCCCGTCACGACAACCGCTCGCAGGCTGTGACTGCAGTCACACCGAAATTCGCTGGCGCAACGATACTTACTCTCGACGTGCACGTTAGATGCACTTAGGTAGTTGCCCATTTCATGAACAGTCCATCAAGTCCCAGTTACTCGGAGCGCAAAGGGACGCGTGCTTCAACCACGGACGCTTCCCAACGGCGCAGCGACCAGCGCTTGCGATCCCTTAAATCGTTAGGCTGGTGCTGGATTTCCGGGAACCTGTTTGCCATTGCCGGCACCGCGGCGCTGTTGAATCCGTTGGTTCCAACAAACTTGCTGTACACCTGGGTTTCTTTTGGTGTGATCAACTTGCTGCTCTACTGGGCGGCGATGTACGGCATTTTGGTCGGCAATGCAGCCCAAGTACGGGGTAATTTCCATGTCTTTGCCGGCGCCGTCTTTGGCACCATTTGGGGTCTTGCGATCGCAGGTTTTATCGCGTTTCTTCCCAATACCACTCTGAGTCTCTTGCTTGCGATGATTGGTACGGTCGCTATTGTCGCCATCCCAATCTTCGGCAACACCCGGCATGGCTATCTATTTTTTATGGTCAGCGTAACTGCGCTTGCGCTTACCGGGCTCGTATTCGACGGTCGAATACATGCGGTGCTACCTATCATGTTGCCCTTCATCGCGCTGTGTATGGCACTGGCGGGTAACTATTACAGAACGATAGCAATGCTCCGCGAACAGCTCGCCACCGTCCTGCTGCCGAGCGAGCACAAGTTTGATTTCGTTCAGCCCGAGGACATGACTGACGACAATTTGGTTCAGCTCTTGGAATCTCAATTAGAAAGCAGCCGTGGGGCGGTAGAGAAATCTGATCGCTGCATTGAGATCCTCGATTGCGCCGGTGACGCCATCGTCACCACGGACCATGATGGCGTTGTCGATTACGCCAACCCGGTAGCGCAGGTACTCATGGGCCGCACATTGGGTGAGTTATCTGGCGAGCCGATAACCTCAGGGTTGAGGATCCAGCATCCCCCGGAGCAACGTAACCTAACGCGCGAACTGTTCGAGTCGTGCCGGCTGACCCGGCGCGTTCAGGCGAACGGCGAGAACGCGCAGCTTATCCGCAGTGATGGCGTGACCTACGGTATCGACTATGTGATTACCGCTATTCGCAACGGCGCGGGCGATTTCTGCGGCAGCGTGTTCGTGCTCCGCGATGTCACCGAGAAGCGGCACAAGGCCGAAAATATCGCCTGGCAGGCCACCCACGACAGCCTCACGGATCTGATCAACCGCAGTGAGTTTGAGCTGCGTCTGAAGAAGCTGGCCCGTGAAACACCGTCCAATAGCGATAATCGGCATTCGCTCCTTTATATCGACGTCGACAAATTCAAATTCATCAACGATACCTATGGGCATGGCGCGGGTGATGCGGTGCTGCGAGATATTGCCAAAGTGCTGCGCGGACAAATCCGAGGTGCCGATACTTTGGCCCGGATCGGCGGTGATGAGTTCGTCACATTGCTCTATAGCTGTCCTGTGAGCAAGGCCGAGAACTTGGGTGAGGAGTTGCGTGCCTCGATAGCCAATCATAAATTTACCTGGCAAGACATCGAGCTGCCCATCTCGATCAGCGTTGGCGTCGTTGAAATCGATAAAGCCTGCAAATCTCCCTCCGAGATCATGCGGGCCGCGGATTCAGCTTGCTATGCGGCGAAAAAATTTGGCCGCGATCGGGTTCACCGCTTCAACCGCGACGCCACCGACGACGCGCGCCAGCATCGTGTTTTTGACTATGTCAAAGACATCCAAACCGCGATCCAGGGCAACAAGCTGGAACTGTTTAACCAACCCATCGTGCCGCTCAACGGCGATCAACCCACGATCTGCGAACTAAGCGTTGGGATCCGCAATAAAGATCAAGATCTCATCCCCAGGCGCGATGTTGCGGAGCTTGCCGCCCGTTACCAACTCACCGAGGACATCGACCGCTGGGTGCTGGATGCCGCAGTTAATGCGCTGCGGCTTAACCACCCCAGTGTCTCGCACATCGAACGGGTGATGATTCCAATCTCGGAAACATCGCTGCAAGACGAACGGCTTATCGAGCATATCATCGCCTGTTTAAAAGACAACGAGGCGTTCGCGCCACGGATCGGCTTCTCGATCGATAATCCAAGCCGCTGCGGCCACTCCGAGTTCGCACGCTATTTCATCAGCACAACCAAGGATATGGGCAGCACCTTCATGGTCAACGACCTTGGCTTCGGCACGAGCGCAAGCGATATCCTCAAGACCCTGCAAGCGGACTACCTGGTGATCCCCAGCCAGCTTGTCAGCAACATGCTCTACAGCTCGGTCGACTATGAAGTCGTCTTGGGCCTGCACCGGATCGCCGCCGCACTCGGCATGCAAACCATCGCGGAAGATGCCGACACTACCTCCATTCGCGAAGCGCTTGCCAAGCTCGGGGTCGGACACGCCAAGGGCTATCTCCATGAGCGGCCCAAGAAGGTCTCTATTTACAGCGAGGCACAGTGGGTCTGAGTCACGGCCAAAGCCCAGTTAGGCCAACCGAGCCAGCCATACCCGCAAAATCAACGGTTGCACTATGAGTGAGGCGATCACGACACCGTAGGTCATCGACTGCAAGGTGTACCAAGCTTCGAATTCGAGCGGTACCGATAGCGCCAGCGCCAAAGCGATGGCTCCGCGCCCACCCCCAAGAGCGAAAGTAAAACCGTCACGCCAACTGTGTTTGTCAGACGCGAATAGATTCGCACAACCAATAGAAACCAACGCTAGCACCAATCGCAACATCACCACTATGGCGATCGCAATCAACATCGCGAGCCATTGTTCGGTGAACATGAAGGTAGTGATGGTCGTGCCCGCGATCACGAACAGAATCACCTTGGCGCTCCACCCGGCCGCGGCGAGAATCGACGCGCAAGCCTCGACATCCTCAAGGTCGTGTGGTCTGAGCAAGCGCGCGCAAATTAGCGTTGCGACAATTCCCGATCCCGAGGTCAGGTATTCAACAAAAAGATAGCCGGCAAACGCAACGGCCAGCGCTCCCACGGCTCGAGCTTCAACACCCTTACAGGGCAAAACTAACCAGCGACCCAAAAACCCAAACACGAAACCAAGCGCCGCTCCAACCAAGAGGGCGACGGTGAACCCTAAAACGCCCGAATAAAGGTAGCCAGACGCGCTCTGCATGCCGTAGACGAATACGGTGAACAAGCTCACCGCCAAAACGTCGCTCATCACGCTCTCTCCTTGCAGGGCGATGCCGATCTGGTTTGAGGCTTTATGCTCAACCATCAGCGCTTGCGTTTCACTCGGATCGACCGCGGCAAACAAAGCAGCCGCCGCGAGCGCCGTGATCAAGGGAAAGCCGGTGGGATGATCAAAGGCGATGAACAGCAGCACAGCCATAGCAGCAAGGCTTGCGAGCAAGATGGGGCCGGACGCAAACCCGATGAGCCACCCGGCCTCCCGCAACTTTCCCAAGTCCAGACGGTAGGCGGTATCGAAAATCAAAATGGGGACCAAGACGTTAAAGACAAGATCGCGAAAATGGAACCAGCGAAAACCGGTATCCAAGCCAGCGGCCACTAAGACTTCGCTGATCGCAAAGCCGCTTAGCAGCAGCAAGGCGCCTAGCGGCAACGGCGTGCGGGCCGACACTCGGGATAGCGCCGCGCCCAGGAACAGGCTCGCGGCGATCAGGATCGCCGCGTTTAGGAACGGTAAGGCCATCGAAGAAGTGCCGGCGAACTGTTACTCAAGGCACCCACACCCTCGGGTGCTAGTCGGCGGGCGGTGGATTCCGGAATTTACGCGCAATCCAATAATCAACGCTAATGTAGCGCCCGCCTCCTAACCAGAACAACGCCATCAACATAACGAAATAGGTCGTCGCCCATTCAATGCCGTTGTTGGAAACCACAAAGCCGCCGTGCTCGGTGAGCCATCCATAATTGCCATGCTCGCGCAATATCGACTTGGCACGGCCGAGCCGATCAATGGCTTCTCCGGCATTCTCTGATGCGTAAGGGCTCTTGAGATCATGCACTGCCTGCCAACCATTATCCCAATGCACGGTGGTTGCCGCTACGATCATCGTGAACATCAAAGGAATACAAATCCAGCGCGTCGCGATACCGAAAGCCAAAGCGATAGAGCCGAAAAATTCCGCACTCCAAGCCAACAAAGCCATCA
>JBCCEV010000231.1:0-4256 GCA_039030125.1 Pseudomonadota bacterium
CCTGATAATGAGCCAGTCGGCCATGGCAACCCTTGCCGGCAACGGCAGCGGGCGGCCGTCGCCAGCGATAGGCGAGGATTCGACGCTCTCGCGCGCCGAAAGGCGCCATGTGGCTGGCTTAATGCGCGTGAACCATAGTGGCGAGGTCTGTGCGCAGGCGCTCTATTGGGGTCAATCCTTAATGGCGAGGGAGGAGACAGTCCGCGAGAAGCTGCTCGCGGCCGCCAAGGAAGAGCAAGACCATTTGGCGTGGTGCGCCGAGCGGCTCGGCGAGCTATCAGCCCGGCCGAGTCTACTAAATTTCATCTGGTTCTCCGGCTCCCTCATTACTGGCATTGTGATTTCCGCACGCGGCGACGCGTGGAGTATGGCGTTTATCGAAGAGACTGAACGGCAAGTCGTCAAACATCTCGAACGGCACCTTGAGCGCCTGCCTGTCCACGATGAACGAAGTCGCGCCATTCTTGCGGTGATGCGCACCGATGAGGCTCGCCACGGCGCCGAAGCGCGGCGTGCGGGCGCAGCGACCCTGCCATCGACCCTGCCTATCCTGATGGCGGCACAGTCGCGCGTAATGACAACGTTGTCCTATTGGCTTTAACGATTTGACGTGGGACTGAACAAGCAATGAATAGAATTCCGATGACCGTGGCCCTGGCTTTTTCAATAGCAGCGATTTGCTTGGGGTCGGCAGCGGCTTTGGCGGCGCTGCCACAAGGCGTGGAGCACAGTCTTGCGCCGATGTTGGAGGATGCCACGCCCGGGGTGGTGAATATCGCGACCCAAGGTCATGTGGAAGTGCGGATGAATCCGCTGTTGAACGATCCGTTTTTCCGCCGTTTCTTCAATCTCCCTAATCAACCCCGCCAGCGTAAGACCCAGAGTCTCGGTTCAGGCGTTATTGTTGATGCCAAGCGCGGTTTGGTATTGACGAACAACCACGTGATCGCGAACGCCGACCAAATTACGGTGAAACTCCGCGATGGCAGAACGCTGTCGGCAGAGCTCGTTGGTACTGATCCGGATACCGATATCGGGGTTGTGAAGATCCCGCCCGAAGGGCTAACCGCGCTGCCGTTGGCGGATTCCGATGAGCTTCGAGTTGGTGATTTTGTGGTGGCGATCGGCAATCCATTCGGGCTTGGTCAAACAGTCACCTCGGGGATCGTTAGCGCCTTGGCCCGCAGTGGCTTGGGCATCGCCGGGTACGAGGATCTGATCCAAACCGACGCCTCCATTAACCCGGGTAACTCGGGCGGCGCATTGGTTAACTTGCGCGGCGAACTCGTAGGAATTAATACGGCAATCTACTCCCAAAGTGGCGGCAATATCGGTATCGGCTTCGCTATCCCGGCCAACATGGCGAAGCAAATCATGGAGCAGCTTGTGGAATTCGGCGAAGTCCGCAGAGGTTTCTTGGGCGCGGAACTCCAAGATCTAGATCCTGACTTAGCGGAAGCTTTCGGTCTCACCAAGACGCAAGGTGCCGTGCTGGTCAATGTGTTGCCCGACACGCCAGCGGCTAAAGCCGGTCTCAAAGCGGGTGACGTGGTTACCGCAATCGAAGGCAAGGCGGTTAGAAGCGCAAGCGATTTGCGGACTCAAGTTGGCCTCGCGCCGATCGGCAAAAAGCTCGAAGTCGAATACATTCGAGATGGTAAGACGGCCCGCAAAACGATCACTGTTGGTGAGCGCCAAGCTATAAGCGCCGGGAAAGGGCAGTTCAAAAATGAACGTTTCGCGGGTTGCCAAATTGGTGACATCCCCGAGGAGTCGGCGGCGTACGGACGTCTGCGCGGGGTGATGGTTTTCGACGTCGAGCGCGGCACCCAAGCTTGGGATTCGGGTTTGCGGCCGGGCGATGTGATCACATCGATTAACCGCCAATCGATCCAAAATTTGCAAGCATTTCTTAACGTGGTGTCACGCATGAAGGGGTCATTACTGCTGCGCGTTCACCGTGGCAATCAAGCAGCCTATATCGTGATCAAGTAAGTAGATGCACGGCGGTATCATCGCGAGCGCTATCGTCCCTCACACGCCGCGTATGGGCGTGGAGGAGACGGCCCCGGATTTCGTTCGGCCGTTGATTGAAGGTTTGCGCGAGTTTGGCAATTGGCTTCGATCGATAGAGCCAGATTGCATCGTTCTGCATACCACCCATTGGGTTAGCACCTTTAACTGGTATGTCTCCGCTCATGCCGAGCACCGCGGTGTGTGCGTTGCGGAGGAAGCGCCGGATTTAATTTCAGGCAGCCCTTATCGTTTTCCCGGCGCTCCCGATTTTGCAAGTTCTCTGGCGAGTTTGGCGAGCGCTCGCGGAGTACCATTTAAACTCAACGAGTCTGAGCATTTTCGGTGGGACTATGGGTCTTACGTTCCTCTCAGTTACATCGACAGTGCCGGAACCATACCGGTGGTGACAATTCCAACAGTGATCCTCTCCGATCTCGACGAAAGCATGGCGATCGGAGGCTTTGTTGATGCCGTTGCCAAACAGGAAGGTAAGCGCGTCGCCTTTATCTCAAGCACGGCGCTAACGCATGCGCTGGTACGTGGGCCGGAGCGGTGGCCGAGCGATGAAAGGCAGGCCCTGGATTTTCGTTTCCTTAAATTGATTGAAGAGAACGAAATCGATGCCGCAATCGAATGGTTTCCGCGATACGCGCAGGAATCCGTCGGCGAAATGGGGGGGCGTGTCGTTGCTAGCTTCCTCGGCGCCGCGCGAGTGATGTCGACGGAGCGCTGTCGTGCGCGACGCTTCGGCGAGTATCGCCAGTCTTCGGGGAGTGGCAATATCAGTTTCGCTTTGAGCGAGCATCTAAGGTAGCGATCTGTGAATCAACAATGAGGGGAGTGCGATGAGTAAAACGAAAGACGAGTACTTTAAAATCTATGAGGAACTGCTCGGATTCGTGCCGCCGAAAATTCAACATCGCGTTGAACTTGGACTAGACGTCGCTCCGGATACATTGGACGCCGTTGAACAGGCTCGAGAGCGATTGATGTACCCAGATTGTCTCGACGTGAAAACTGCACAAATGATTCTTTTCGCCTGCTTGCTCACGAACTTGGCGCCAGCGGCAAAAATCCATGCCATCGCCGCAAAGCGCGCCGGCGCCACCCGTGAAGAGTTGCATGCGGTCGCCGGACTGGCATTTTTGTTCAGGGGACTATCGGCTTTTAATAACGGCGCGCAAATCATTAACGAGGTCTTTACCGGCGACGAGAGCATTTAATGACACGGCGGCGCACCCAAGTTGGGATCGTCGGTGGCGGCCCATCCGGCTTGCTGCTCTCACAATTGCTCACGCGCGACGGTATCGACAACATCATCGTTGAGCAACGGACACGAGCGTATGTCGAAGGACGGATCCGCGCTGGTGTCTTGGAATCCGGGACCGCGACGCTGCTTGATGAAGCTGGCGTTGGTCAGCGCATGCGCCGTGAAGGCATGGTCCACAGCGGCTTTGGCGTTGCATTTAATGGGCAACGATACCGGATCGATATGCAATCGCTTGCCGGCAAATCGGTGGTGGTTTACGGCCAAACGGAGATCACCAAGGATCTTTACGAAGCAAGAGTGGCCGCCGGTGGTGATATCAATTTCGACGCCGAAGATGTTGTGCTTCATGACTTACTCGGCGGTGAACCGCGGATCACTTACGCAAGTGGTGGGCAGACTCACGAGATCGTTTGCGATTTTATTGCCGGTTGCGATGGTTTCCACGGTGCCTCGAGAAGCTCTATCCCCAGTGATGCGATTCAAACCTTCGAGCGTGTCTATCCGGTCGGTTGGCTTGGGTTGCTGACCGACAGACCGCCGGTCGATGAGGAACTGGTTTACTGCAATCACGAACGGGGGTTTGCGTTGTGCAGCATGCGCTCGCCAACGCGATCTCGTTATTACTTGCAGTGTGATGTTAGGGACACCGTCGATCGCTGGCCCGATGAGGTATTTTGGGATGAATTACGCCGACGCTTACCCGAGACGCTTGCCGATCGGCTCGACATTGGTCCGTCCATAGAAAAAAGCGTGGCGCCGTTAAGAAGCTTTGTTGCCGAACCCATGCGCTATGGTCAGCTATTTTTGGTGGGCGACGCGGCGCACATTGTGCCGCCAACCGGAGCAAAGGGCCTTAATCTCGCCGCGCGTGATGCCGGAGTGTTGTGGAACGCCCTCGCACGTTTCTACAGCGCGGGCGAAACGGATGCTTTGGAGACGTACTCAAGAGACTGTCTGCGCCATGTTTGGC
>JBCCEV010000232.1:0-4252 GCA_039030125.1 Pseudomonadota bacterium
CCGGAAGTGGGTTTACACCGGTACTCTCGATTCCCGCCGGCAACTTTAAGGTTATAAAGGGCCAGAGCGTGGTCGGTGAATACTGGGCATCGAAACACAAGCGGCGCTGCTTTTGTAAACACTGTGGCAGTGCTTTGTATAGCCTGAAGGAACCGGGAGCAGAACTCAGGCTGCGGGTTGGTACCCTCGATGAGCCACTGGCGTTTGACGTACTCGGGCATATCTTTTTTGCGGAGCGTGTCGATTGGACACCGGTTGTCGATGATTTTCCAAAGCATGCTGGCTTTGAACCCGGTCGCGGTAGATAGAGCCGGTGACGGCGTCCGCTGATGAGAAGATGTTGCTCAGCAATAAAAAGCTGGTTGAACAATTTTGGATTTTTTTTATTGACGGTGACCTGGCCCGCGCGTTGGCGCTGATGTCGGATGATTTTACTTGGGAGTTGACCGGCCAGACGCCGCTGTCGGGAATCTATCGGGGCAAGGCCGAGGTCCGCGACGTGTTTTTTGCCAAGGTCGCCGAATGCATCGATTTGACAGCCGGGATTGACCTTGAAATTGATGCCCTCATCGCCGAAGGCGATCGAGTGGTGATGTTGGCAAGGGGCGAAATGCAGGGTCGATATGGCCCTTATAACAACACCTATTGTCATGTCATGACGGTACGCGGCGGATTGCTGTGCGGCACCGTTGAGTATGTTGACACGGAGCTGGTTAATCGGGCGCTTTTTGCTCGCTAGCGTTCAATCCAAATGCCCCGCCGTCGGGTTGCCACGCAGGACGCTTCAAGCCCGGCGCGGCGCTTATCATCGACTTGGTATCAACCGGCGATACTCGCTCGTTGCGCTGAGATGATGGAGGCCCGCTCAGTGCCGGTTGTGCGGCAGGTCGAAGTCTATCTGCGGGCCACGCGGCACAATACGGGTCGGGTTGATCGACTCGTGGCTTTGATAGTAGTGGTCTTTGGCGTGCTGGAAATTAAAGGTCTCAGCGACGCCCGGGTATTGGTAAAGCTCGCGGGTGTAGTTCGATAACTTCTCGTAATCGCTCAAGCGTCTGAGGTTGCATTTGAAATGGCCGTAGTAAACAGCATCAAAACGCAACAGCGTTGGTAACAAGCGCCAATCGGCTTCGGTTATTTCGTCTCCCGCGATATAGCGGCTCTCGTTGAGTCGTTGCTCAAGAAAATCCAAGGTTTCAAACAGCGGCAGCACGGCCTCTTCGTAGGCACTTTGTGAGGTCGCGAAGCCACAGCGATAAACGCCGTTGTTCAAGGTGTGGTAAACCCGCTCATTAACGGCATCGATTTCCGCTTCGAGAGCGGTGGGCAGGAAGTTGCCCGGTTGCGCGCCTACGCCGTCGAAGGCGGAGTTGAACATTCGAATGATCTCGGAGGACTCATTCGATACGATCGTATTTTGTTCTTTGTCCCAGAGGATCGGCACCGTTACTCGTCCCGAGTAGTTGGGATCGGCATGGGTATAGATCTGGTGCAGATAACGCGCGTCGTTGATCGGATCAGCGACAACCCCTGGCCCTTCCTCGAAGGACCATCCGAATTCGCCCATGAACCAGTGGGTAATGGAGACCGAGATAATATCCTTCAGGCCCTTAATTGAACGGTAAATCATCGTGCGATGCGCCCACGGACAGGCATAGGCGATATAAAGGTGGTAGCGGTCTGGCGCAGCTTTGAAACCGCCGGCGCCGCTGGACCCGGGAGCGCCGTCAGCGGTGACCCAGTTTCGGAATTGCGCGGCTGAGCGCACGAACCGCCCGTCGTTGGAATCGGTGTTGTACCATCGATCGACCCATTTCCCGTCGACTAACAGACCCATAGTTCTTTCCGCTTTCCTGGGATATCAAAAGACCGTTGTTTGGCAACAATCGTTGCGAGGCTAGCCGAATAAACTACCCGATCTGGACGCTCAAGTCAGGGCGCGCGCGGGCGCGTGGCCGTCGACGCGGCGGCCGTAAAGGATTCTGTGAATTTACGGAACTCATTGGCGATCAAGGGTTTGCTGAACAGATAACCTTGTCCCTTGGTACATCCGTCACGCAACAGAAACTGTCTTTGGTCCTCGGTTTCAACACCTTCTGCAAGTACATCGAGACGTAAGCTGTTGCCGAGTGCGATAACCGCGCGCGTGATAGCGGCATCATCTAAATCGTGGGGGATATCGCGAACGAAGGACTGATCAATCTTAATGACGTCAACGGGCAGGCGTTTTAGATAAGCGAGTGAGGAGTAGCCGGTGCCAAAATCATCGATGGAAAGGAAAATTCCGATGTCCTTTAGGCGATTGAGTTCCTCAATCGCGCCCTCGGTATTGTTCATGATGAACGTTTCAGTCACTTCCAGTTCCAACATATTGGCGGGCAGGCCAGATTGTTCCAAAGCGGCTTGACAGGTCTCCACCAGGTTGCCGCGGCTGATTTGCTGGCCTGAAACATTCACAGCGATCCGCCCAATGCGAAGGCCGCTGTCGTACCAGTTGCGCGCTTGCATGCACGCGGTCTCCAAAACCCAACGTCCGATATCGACAATGAGACCGCTTTCCTCGGCGATAGGAATAAATTGCGCCGGCGATACCAGGCCGTGATCCGGATGTTGCCAGCGAATCAAAGACTCGGCTCCGATCATCTCGCCGCTGAGGAGATCGAGCTGCGGTTGATAGCAAAGAAAAAACTCCTGCCGCTCAAGCGCACGCCTCAGGTTGTTCTCAAGTTCTATCCGTTCACGCGCCGCGGAGGTTAGCGATTCCGTGTAAATCGCAAATGCGTTGCGTCCGCGATTCTTCGCCTCATACATGGCGGTATCGGCGTTGCGCAACAGTGTGTCTATGGATACGCCATCGCGGGGAAACAGGCTAATGCCAATGCTGGGCGTGACATGATAGTCGTGACGATCGAGTTTAAAGGGGGCGCGAAACGCATCGAGTACCTTATTGGCGACGACTTCGGCATTTTCCGGTGGGTCGACGCCCTCGATGAGTAGGGTAAATTCGTCGCCGCCGATCCGGGCGACGGTGTCGTCCTGTCGCACGCAACGTTTTAGGCGCTCGGCGACTTCGTTGAGCAGGGTATCTCCTGCTTGGTGCCCGAGACTGTCGTTGATGTTCTTGAAGCGATCAAGGTCAATAAATAAAACCGCGCCGCTGGTTGTCGTCCGCTTAGCCCGCTTTATTGCACCTTCCAAGCGGCTTTGAAAATACAAACGATTCGGTAAACCGGTGAGAACATCGCGATGCGCGAGGTTTTCCAGTTCTTGCTGGGAACGTTTTAGCTCGGTGACGTCCTCGCCCACCATGATGACTTCGAGCAAGTTGTCGTACTCGTCGTAGCGGTTGGCGGAAGCCCATGAAATCGTCCGGATCTCTCCTGAGCGAGTCTCGATAACCGTCTCGTAGTTTCGCAGTACGCCATATTTCTCGAAATCGGCGAATAGCTGTTCCACCTGCACGTATTTATCGCCCGGGTAGACCGTTTTCCAGAAGTTCTTGCCGACGATTTCCGATTTTGGGTAGCCCGAGATCCGGCAACCAGCGTCGTTGATCGAGATGGTCCTGCCGCCAGGCTCGACCCCAGCGATAAATGAGGGAGAGTTTTGAACGATGTGATCGTTGTATTCCTCCAACTGTTTGGTGGCGTGTAGCATCGATCGCAGTCGTTCTTCTTGATTGATTTGCTGGGTGACGTCCTGAATGGTGCCGATAGTGCGCAACGGATTTCGTTGATCGTCGTAAAGCACTTCGCAGCGGCTTCTAAGATGGCGGACTCGATCGTCTTCAAAGGCGAGCCGAAAGATGATGTCGTAGGAGCGGTTGAACTCGATCGCCTCGCTGAACGCGTTATGCACCGCATCGCGGTCGTCGGGATGAACCGCGGCCACGCAGTCCTCATAGCTTTCGAGCTTGCGCGCGTCGTCAACCTCGAAAAGGCGCAGCGCTTCTTCCGTCCAGTAAACGCTATTTTTCTCCAGGTCCATTTCCCAGCTACCGAAGTGTGCCACCCGCTGCGCCTCGGCGAGGCGGGCCTCGCTGCGTTTAAGCTCCTGTTCTGCAAGCTTGCGCTCGGTGATGTCTTCGCCGATCCCAACGATTTCGAGGATGTTGCCGTGCTCATCGAAACGATTAGAGCTATGCCACTGTATCTCTCTTTCCTCGCCTGATTTGGTCGTGATGGTTGTCTCGTAGTTTTCTACATCACCATAGGCTTGGAAGTCGGCGAACAGTTGTTTGACCTGTGGCGAG
>JBCCEV010000233.1:0-4240 GCA_039030125.1 Pseudomonadota bacterium
ATGACTTGCCTATGGCAGAAGATAACGTCTCAAGTTAAGATGAACGCCCGGAGTGTTCCACGGTCAGGCGTGTTCTACACAAGATCGCATCGCCGCTCCGCGCTTGGGTTCCAGACCCCCTTCGGTGATCACTTTGCTAGGATCTGTCGCCTTCATATACGCGACGATGTCGAGCACGATGCCACGCGCGACGATAGGTGGCACATCGTGTGTCCCCAACTTTTTCAAGCCACCGGGGGAGAAGAAATCTTTAACGTGATTGCCGTTGTAGTACACGTGGTCGATGCCGACATGGCCCAGCCCATCGAGTTGCGAGCCAACGCCCATCCAGACCAGCGCCCAATCGTCGTTGGTCGTCATCCCAAGCTTGCCATAAGGATCACCGGTGCCGTTGAAGACCCCGCCCTGTGATACGGCGAATAGCTCGAAGGTACGGGTGCCAAAGGCGGGCGTGCTGCGTCCAGTGACCTGCCCCAAGGCATAGCGCTTGCCGGTTTTGATCAGTTTCGCGGCCGCCAGAATTCGCTCCGGCGTGACAAGGTTCAACGACCCAATCGTGTCATCTTTTCCCCATTTTGAAGTGTGCCAATCTTCGGCCTGCGTCATCGGGACCAATAAGGCAGCAGCCAAAAGCCCCGTTAGAAATCGCGTCATCACCATTCCCCTCTGATAAACAACTGAAATACGAGTCGCATGGTAGCGACGCATTTAAAAGACGATCAAGCGGGCATTTCGTACAATTTGACGGGCGTGATACCGTGTATCCGATTAATGTTTGTCCGCTTAACGTGAAACCCGCTCCTCGCTGGCCGTCCTGGCATTTTCTGTTCTTAGCGCTTTTGCTCGCCTGGTTCGCGCAACCGGCAAGCGCCGAAGATGCGCAATCGTTGTTCAATGAGTACGGTGATTTGATCTACCAGATCCGGATCATCGATCAAATCTCCGGCAAGCAAGCCGGGATCGGTTCTGGGTTCGTGGTCGATGGAAATGGCCGGATCGTGTCGAATTATCACGTGGTCGCCGAGATCCTGGCTGAACCCGATCGCTACCGCTTGGAGTTCGTTTCTTCAAACGGTCAGGAGGGGCCTTTGACGGTGCTCAACGTCGATGTCCCAAATGACCTCGCACTGTTAAAGATGGACGCCTCAACGCCGAAGTATCTGAGCCTGGCAGCGGCCTTGCCTGAGCAAGGGGCGGCAATTTATTCGCTGGGCAACCCTCACGATCTCGGCCTTACCGTCATACCTGGGACTTATAACGGCATCGCCGCGCGCAGCGCAAATCAACGCATTCATTTCTCGGGCTCAATCAACCCAGGGATGAGTGGCGGACCCGCCTTGAATTCCTCCGGGGAGATCATCGGCGTCAATGTCGCTACAGCAGGTAATCAGATTAGTTTTCTGGTCGCACTCGACAAGCTTCGCAGCTTTTTAGAGGAACCTCTTCTACAAGATTTTTCCATCGAAGCCATCGATCGCCTAATCACCGAACAGTTAGTCAAAAGCCAAGCTCAGACGGCGGCTCACCTATTAAACGAACAATGGCCCATTGAACCGTTCGGAGAGGTCCGGATCCCGCAGACGATCGCACCGTACGTGCGCTGTTGGGGGCAAAGCAATGACGATCCGGACTTACTCTATGAGCACTCCGTAACGCGCTGCGACTCCGAGGAACGCGTATTCCTGCGCTCAGGGTTTGACACCGGGCGCCTGCTTTATCGGTTTGATTGGCTGAAAACGGAGGATCTTAGCCCGCTGCAGTTCTATGGCGCCCTGAGTCAGCTTATCCAGAATATTAGACCCGACAATGCCGCCGAAGAGGAGGACGTCACACCCTTTACCTGCCACGAAGGGTTCGCGGGCGGTCGCGAGCAAAGCGTCGTCAAAGCCACGTTTTGCGCGCGTGGCTACAAACGATTCAAGGGATTATTCGATGTGCTCTACGTTGGAATGTCAGTACATGAGGACCGACGGGCCCTGATGAGTCATTTCACCATTGCCGGTGTCACCCAAGAAAATGGATTGTCGTTCGTCAAGAAATTCCTCGAGAGCATTCAATGGAATTGATCGTGGAAGTGTTCGCGGACGGCAGCCGTAACGTCGAGCGCTTCCGAATAGACAAAGACCGTTTCACCATAGGACGCGCCTATAACTGTGAGGTGTTTATTAGCGATCGGACCGTGAGCCCCACTCACGCGGAGGTCGTCATCGATGCTGGAGTTATTCGTTTAAATGATTTGGACAGTCTAAACGGCGTGCATCGCCTCGGCGCAACCGATCGGCAAAAATCCTTCGAGGTCGTCGCTGGCAACAGCTTCATTATCGGCCGCACCAGAGTCCGTATCCTGTCGGTGGACGCACCGGTTCCGGAAGCTGTCCCGCTGCATGACGCACTTAACCAAATCCCATTCTTGTCTAAGTGGTATCAAAAACTGGCCGTCGTTGGCTTGTTTGCCTTGCTGTTGGCCTTTGAGCAATGGCGCACCGCGTTCGAAAAAATGGATTGGAGTAGCTTTTTTGCAGCGCTGTTTATCCTCTGCGGTTTCATTTTTGTACTGACGCTGCTGTGGGGCTTCATCGGGCGCGTTATCGTCCACGAAACCCGGTTTGCCGATCATTTCGTGGCTATGGTTGCTTATCTGTTTGTGCAAAGTGTGCTGGTCCTCGGCCGTGAATGGTTCGAATTCAACCTTCAGGATTTTTGGTGGAGCTGGCTGCCCTTCGCGGTGATCAGCACCGCCCTGCTGGCGATGCTGCTGGTAAACCAACTGTATTTGGCGACCCACATGAACTTCACCAAACGATCCCTGATTGGCATGACGCTGGCGTTGTTAGTGGTCGTCAGCTTGAGCTATCGCGATATCGACGATCGTATGAATTTTTCCTCCAATCCTTTTTACGTCACGGTCATATTGCCGCCGGCGTACCGCCTTGCTCCGCATTCAGAGATCAACGAATTTGTTGAGGACGCGCAGTCGATTTTCACGCCGCCCGCGGATTGAGAAAATGAAGTCATGTTCTTTGCAGACAGGCGCCATCTGCGCGGCCTTCGCGGTCTCTCATTGCGCTGCGGACCCGGCGATCAATCAATTTGAAATCAAGGATCTTGAGGTCGAATTGGGGCAGCTTGAATTCCAATCTCAGAATGCACACTCGTGGGATCACCCAGATCGTCAATTTGTAATCGATGGCGACGGCGAACTCGAGTTCGACGACACCACGATCACGCGACGCCGGCATGCACTCGAATTTGAATACGGGACCACCGAATGGATGCGCAATCGGATCGGAATCGAATTAGAGCAAGAGAATCTTGACGATCCGCCCTCGCCCGCGCGGGCGAACGACTTTGCCACTTTTCAACTCGAAGAAATCGCGCTGGAAGGCGTCATCGTGTTTATCCCCACCGAGCGACACTTCGGCGCGGGTTTACTTATCGAGTACCAATATTTACTCGATCCCAGCGAAGCTGATTCATTGGTTTTCGGCCCAATCCTCGAAGCGCGGTTTGGGCGTTGGGACTTTATTATTAACCCTACGTTGGTGCAGTTTTTCGCAGGCACACCGCAAGACAACAAGCTTGATTTCGCCTACGGCGCACATGCGCTTTATACGGTAAACGATCAATGGACCGTGGGGGCCGAAACCTATGGCACCATCGAGCGGATCGGGCGCACGGGAACACGATCGGAAGCCTACCGCCTGTTCGGCGATCACGACTTTCATCGCATCGGGCCGATCTCCTACTACCGCAAAACCTTCGGCGACGGTGACGACGACGGACAAATCCTAACCATCGGGACCGGATTTTTTATCGGACTGAATGAGGATACGTCGAGATACACGCTGAAGTGGTCCATCGAATACGAGTTTTAATGAGCGAAGCTTTCCTTGCGTATCAACTCTGGGCTGGGACTACTTTTCGGTGGCCCCTCAGGCACACAGTAGACGCTGCTCTAACAACAGATCATGACGTGACTCGATTGCGCCACGAGGGCGAAAAACAATCCGAGACAATACCAACGCTGTTCTGCGACCTTGAGCCAGCGTGGCATACCCTCTTGATCTGCCGAAACAGTGCATCGGACTGCGATAACTATCATTCAAAAGGGCGCCCAGCGCCGTGCGCAGGCGAGTTTGGCTTGGTCGAGAGTCAACCATTGAGCCACGGCAAAGTGTGTTCGCTGAGGTAATGGGGTTCTCCGATTAGGAAATACAGCACGACACATGCGGCGACCAAT
>JBCCEV010000234.1:0-4003 GCA_039030125.1 Pseudomonadota bacterium
GAAGAAGGCGTTACCGGCTGGATTATTCGAACTTCCGCTGATGGCGCCGCCAGCGAACGGTTGTCCCGCCGCGTTAGGCCCGGTCAAGATAAAGTTCTCCAGTGCGCTAATGGTATTTTGGATCACGCCACCGTTCAGGTTTGGAACCCCGCCGCTGCTTGTCTGCACCCAGCCGTTTTGAGTATTCGGCGTTGGTGGTGTGAACGGGTTGCCATCATCATCGCCACCCAAAATCTGGCTCAGGCCGAAGATGTTGTAACTAATAGAGCCGACACCAGAGTTGGCTGCAATCCAGCCGGTTAGACCCGGATCGGTAATTGTGAAAGACAGCGTAAGGTCCAGAAAGTCGTTATAAACGAGATCACTGCCGCCAATTTCCAGGTCAAGGAAATAGCTCTCAGTGCCGTTACCGTTAACTGCTACAAGGATGACGTCGCCCGAACCGTCGTTCGTCGAGCCATCGGTGCTAGCTGCAAAAGCGCTGGTTCCTGAGAACGCCAGGCTTATCGCCGCTGCAAGCAATGTTTTTTTCATTTCGCGGTGTCTCCTAAATAAATGTCGGCTGCTCGTTTACCTTTAAGCGCCTTGGACATCGCCTGTGCTTACGCACTATCAATGCAGCGAGGTCCAAGATGCCCTAAAGCCAGATTCCAAAAGTGGGACTCAGCTTTGGGACGAGTAGATTATGATATCTAATCATGACTGATGGATGAAATGATGGTTACAAAAACGTTAAAGATTGAAAACTCAGATGAATCAATAGTTTAACTGATTTTATCCGTAATGTTAATGAGAATCAGTTCACATTATTGTAAACCAGATTAAAGTCGGTCAACTCAGGTCGGGAAATTTTCCCAACGCTATCGCAGATCTTCCGCCATCAAGGCCAGGGCGCGCGCCCAGTCTCCGGCCTTTTCCGCATAAACAGTCGCCGTTGGAAACCATTGGGAGCGGTGTCGATCCAACAATGCCCAGCGCCATTCAATCGGCGCTTTCGACAGCACCCGCATCGTGCAATCTCGTTCTCCTCCTGGAGCCTTTTGTTTTCCTGACGTAGACGCGCTAGCTCGCTCTGGCCATCTTTCTTTGGGCGACCTCCACCTGCAAACGCGGCGTCGCAACTCGACGCATATTGCGCTTGCCATTTATAGAGTTGGTTTCTACGCACACCGAGCTCGCGCGCTATCTCCGCTGCTGGACGCTCTGACTCGCACATCGAACGCAACGCTTCCAACTTGAATTCTTTCGTATAACTCGCTCGTTTCATCATCCCGGATACTCCTTCAGGGCGACTACCGTCGCCCAATTTGAACTATCCGTTAAACTGGGGGAGCTTCACTATGACCTCTTTTTATTACCTGACCACTGTCACGGGACACGGTCCCCGGTTGGCCACTGCGTGACTCACACTGCCAAGGAGCATCTCCTTGAGTCCAGATCGTCCGTGCGAGCCGATCACGATCAAATCGACATCATGCTTGTTGGCGTAGTTGCAGATCTCATCGGCCGGATGGCCCCACACTAAGGTCACCTGCGGCTTCTCACTACACTCGCCAAGCGCTGCTAACGACTCGGGGATCTCCTTGGCCATCACATTTTGATCAAGCAGCTCCCGCACTTGATCGACGTTAAGCGATGCATACGTGTCGCTCGCTGGAAATTCCCCCGGACCCCACATATGCGGCATTACCAGTTCATCGCTTTGAACATAGATCAAGCTCACGCGAGCGCTGATTGCCTGGGCAAGATCACCGGCCAAGGCGGCGGCTCTCAGGGCGCCACTGGAACCATCGGTGGCCACGAGAATATGTTTGATCGCCGTCATGATGTTTCCTCGTCACTTAACCAAGAATCATGGAAACTAGAGATATCATTGATCGAACGTAGCGCGGTAGATCGGGATCCCCCTAGCTCGCACGTATCAACCGAAATGGGCGCGCGGTGCCTGTACCCTGGGGGCATCAGGGTTTTGCGTAGATAACGAAGTAGTACCATCAGCGACGCTTGGCGAATCATTTAAGTTGGTCTAACTTTGTGATGGCTTAGATAGGATGTCGTCGTCAAATGAATGATCTTCGAAAACGAGTGTTCGCAATCGCCATTTGCTGTTTTATCTCGCAGGTCGAAGGTGCGAGCGTGGTGGAAGTTTCAACGGCCGACGGCCTGGGGGCCGACACTCATGTCAATTTCGGCGGCTCAAGCAACAAAAACAGCGGCGCTAGTATCGCTAACGGCGTCCAATCCGCTTTTTCGGGCGCGAACACCACCAACACCAATAGTCCGTTTACCGCCCGTCCATTCTTGCGTTTTGACCTCTCGACATTACCCAGCGGCACGATTGTCGATGCCTACCTTCGATTTACCGCGCGCTTCGTCACCGAGCGGGCCTTATCGGTCGAGGTGTTTTTCCTCAAGGAGGACGATCCGCAAGAAGACATGCCCAACCAAGGTGGGTGGACGGAGCTTGGGATCGCGGGTGCCAACGCCCCCACTCTCCTTCAAAGTATTGGCAACAAGGGTCTCAATACCCCCGTAGGTATTGATGCTAATGGCAACACGGTCACGACGGTCAACGATCCCGCGCCCACCTTCGTGACATTTTTTGATAGCGCAGACGCTGGCAAGACCAACCTGATCGCGGCGCTCAACGCAGACAGCAACGAACTCATCACTTTCGCAATGGTTTCCAACTCACCGCGCGAGTCAGCCGTCCCCGCTTTCAGCTTCTGGTCCAAGGAAGGAGAGGCGGCATCCATCGCGGCGGCGCTCGCGCCGACTCTGGTTGTGACGATTGAAGAGTCGATCCCAATACCCCTTCCCCCAGCCGCTTGGCTGTTGCTGTCTGCGGTGATGCTTCTTAGGGGGGCGAGGTGAGCGCAAGCTAAGCTCAGTTCGCCGGACGCTCGGCGGTATCCGATAAAAACTGCTGCAATTTCTCGGCTACCACGCCACCGTTTTGGGCGATCTTCTCGCGCAGGGCCAGCTCGGCAGCAGTCGGATCGCCAGGCTGACTAAAACCATCGAGGCGCGAGTTAATCATCCATTCAACGAGCGCTTCGTCTTCACTCCAACGGGCCGCATTGGCAAGATCGGCAAGGACATTGGTCATGAAATCAATGTCCGTATCCGGATGTGGCACCGGCACGCACAGCTCATTTTTTATCGCCTCATCGGCGTAGGCGGCTTCCACGTGTCCGATAAAAGCGGCAGAGAAAACTTGCTGGCAAGTCCGCACTGCTTGCAAGGTAATGCGCCCATCATCAAAAACCGGGCGGGCTGCGCGCCGCTCCAACCCATCGGCCGTACAGTCTATAAATAAGGTATCCGGTGCGAATGACAGTTCGCCGTCGTCGAGCACGACGCGATCACTCTCGATCCGGCGCACCCGCCCTTGCCTCACAACGTTTCCGATCCGCCGCAGCTCTTCAAGCTCGGCGCGGGTGACCGTACAACAGCGATACATACTGGGCGTGATCGTCGGGTCAAAACGCATAAGCTGGCCGCACGCTTCGATTTTAAGGAACATATCCGCAACCGAATCAGCCGCCGCAATGGCTTCGAAGGTGTCGCTAAACCAAGTCAGCACACCCGCCTCAAAGAGGTCCAGCGCTTGAATACTGGCACGGTCGAGTAGCCAAGCATCGCGCGGCATGATCCATGTGATCCGATCTGGATCCACGCCGTGATTGAGAAGAAACAAACAAGCGTCGAAGCCGGTTTTGCCCGCACCGACGACCACAAAGCCCGAGCCATGAACTGCCTTCTTAGGCAATTCGTTAAGCGGCACGCAACTCACCGAGGCATCGACTTCGAATGGCGGTGAGCGCATGGAAGGAACCGTCACGTTCATGTAGGTCGCATCGACGATTTTACCCACGCTTAAGGTGGTTATTTCGCCGCTAAAAAGTGATTCAATTTGACCGTCACCGAGGTAGTTCGACATTGGCAGGAATTGCACACGGGCGGACGGCAAGAACTGCTCGCGCATGACCTGATCGAAATA
>JBCCEV010000235.1:0-3913 GCA_039030125.1 Pseudomonadota bacterium
GGTTTTAGCTCTTCCAACCTCCTTTCCGTCTCTGCCAATTGCGCTGAGGACGGTCGACGGCGGCTGGACGATTTCCTGAGGGGCCTAGTTTCTCGCTGCACCTAACGCTTCGGCCGCCGGTTTGCGGACTTTGCGGATCTGTCCTTGGCGAATGGTGAAGCCAATCTTGTCAAAGAACTCCAGGATCTCAACCGCCGCATTGCGCCCTATCCCGGTCCCATCGCGAAACTTAGCAACCGTTAACTCGCCCGAATCGGCGAGCGATTCTGCAATGTCCGCCATTCCTTGTAAGGTTGCGGGTAAGAAACAACGTTTGTCACTTACCCGGACCAGTTGCCCAGCCTTGGATGCACTTTGAATAAATTTTTGTAGCCGTTTGAAATCGGTGCGCACTTCGTCCGCCAAATCTCGAACAACGGGCGCCTTGGCGCCGCTCCGTTTGAGCACTTTTTCAATCTTCTCCCATAGCTTCTGCTCTTCTGGCGAACGCTCCACCGCCAACGCTGCGTCGCGTAACAAGTTGCCTTCGCGGATCAGCCTTTGCTCGCGCAACAACTCCTCAACAACGGCTTGGTAGGTGCGCATCGGTATCTTCTCTGCAAGGCCCTGGCGCGATTCCGTCACCGTTACCCCTGGCGCACCGTTACGCGCACCATGCGCCTTCACCACGGCCGCATGCGTGTTATTGCGCA
Organism: Pseudomonadota bacterium; assembly: GCA_039030125.1. GTDB lineage: Bacteria > Pseudomonadota > Gammaproteobacteria > JBCCEV01. The sequence goes on from JBCCEV010000235.1 coordinate 693, forward strand.
TGCTTTGCCACCGGCTTTTTGAGAAAAAAAACGCTTCGTCTTTGATCGTTTTCTCGACCACGTTAGCTGACGCCAACTGCGACCTCGCATCACGAGCTAAATTCCAGGCTTGATAGAAAGACTCGGCCTCCACCCCATCGGGCAGCGTTTCGGTCAACGCGCTCAGTGCATCATTTGCATCAGTCGCTTTCATGGCGCCAAGCGCGGCGGCCCGCGGCGCGCGGGTTTTCGCGCGCGATCCAATCAAGGGATCAATGAGCCAACCGCCACCGATCGTTCTTTGCGCAGATTGATCGCGGATAACAAAACGATCACCGCGCACGGCACAAATCGGATGATCCAACAACAGCTCGGCGTCGGCGGCACCCCCAGGCTCGATCTCACGGCCCTGGTAAAGGGCCAGACGCGCAGTGACATCAGTGGTTCCGACATGCAAATGGAACGGTGTCCGGTTACGTAAAGGACGCGCTTCACCGGGCAGGACTTGCAATCGCACGCCAAGCCGTTGAGTCGTGAAATCGGCCAATTCGTGGACAAGCCACTCGCCTCGCGATATCTCGTGACGATTAAGCGCGGGGCCCGTCAAGTTCAACGCACACCGTTGACCGGCCCGCGCGCTTTGGGCCTCAACATTATCGGCATGGATCCCGCGGACCCTGAGCTTGGCGCCGAGCGGCGCCAGCAGCACCGAATCATCGAGTTTTATCTGCCCGGAAAACACGGTCCCGGTCGCTACCCGCCCGGCCCCTGAGAGCAGGAATGAACGATCGACGGCTAGCCGGAAGTTGCCCTCGGTGGTTCGCGCCTCGTGTTCGCTCTCACGATCCACTAAATACTCTCGAAGCTCATCGACGCCTCTAGGCTCCAGTGCCGCGACTGGGAACATTGGCACACTGGCGAGCGCTGTATCTGCAAGATGCCCGCGAATTTGATCCTCGACCTCGCTCACCCGAGCGTCATCGGCTTTGTCGATCTTGGTGATCACCACCGCGCCCGCCGGCACGCCGAACAAATTCAAAATTGACAGATGTTCAAGGGTCTGCGGCATTGGCCCATCGTCGGCGGCAACGATCAATAGCGCGAAATCGATCCCGCTAACGCCCGCCACCATGGTTCTCACGAAGCGCTCATGCCCCGGGACGTCGATAAATCCGGTACGCCGCCCCGCGCACAGCTCGTGGTAGGCAAAGCCGAGATCGATGGTCAAGCCACGGCGTTTTTCTTCTGGCAATTTATCGGTTTCGGTGCCGGTCAGCGCCTTGATGAGCGACGTCTTGCCGTGATCCACATGACCGGCGGTCGCGATGATCATGACAGATCGAGTGACGAGAGCTGTGCGGCGAAGTCATCGGTGGATTCCAAACACCGGCAATCAAACACCAAGGCGTCATCGACAATGCGGCCAATGACCGGGCGCGCAAGACCCCGAAATGCGGAACTCAGTTTTTGTAACCGCTTGGCAACACCTTTGTTTGCTTTCGGCGCAATCCGGATCGCGGCACTGGGCAACCGCTCAACCGGTTGTGAACCGCTGCCGATCTGAGAGAGAACTTCCGCACAGCAGACCTCGTAATCGGGTCCTACTGCGGCCGCGACGCTCGCAAGCAATCTCTCCACGGTCGCGCGGATTTCGGTGCGCTCACGCGTCAGCAAACGCAGCGTTGGTAAGGCTTGCGGCAGACTTTTCGGGTCACCATAAAGGCGCAACACCGCCGCCAGCGCGGCGATGGTGATCTTATCGAGCCGCAGGGCGCGCTTCATCGGATTCTTTTTTATCTTCATGATGAGTTCACGCTTGCCAACAATGATCCCCGCCTGGGGGCCGCCCAGGAGTTTGTCGGCTGAAAAGCAAACAATGTCTGCGCCGTCGCGAATGGTTTGCGCGACCGTCGGCTCCGGTGGCAATCCGTACTGGGTCAAATCGATCAGGGTCCCGCTCCCCAAATCAATAACCAAGGGTACACCCTGCTCGTGGCTGATACGCGCAAGTTCCGCAGCCGCCACCTCGGCGGTGAAGCCTTCGACCACGTAGTTGCTGGTATGCACTTTCATGATGAAAGCCGTACGCTCGCTAATGGCCGTGGCGAAATCTTCTGGATGCGTCCGATTGGTGGTTCCAACTTCAACGAGCTTCGCCCCCGCGCGCGACATTACGTCCGGGATCCGGAAAGAGCCGCCTATCTCAACAAGTTCACCGCGCGAGACCACCACCTCGCGACGGCGTGCAAAAGTATTGAGGATCAATAACACTGCCGCGGCGTTGTTGTTAACGATGGTCGCGGCCTCAGCGCCCGTGAGCCGGCATAACCAGTCCTCCACATGACTGTCCCGATCGCCACGGCGCGCGCTTTTTAAATCGTATTCAAGATTGGTCGGCGCGGCGGCGGCTTCAACCATGGCCTCCAGGGCGACGGCGGGTAGCAAAGCGCGGCCCAAGTTGGTGTGCAGTACAGTGCCCGTCAGATTAAAAACCGGTTTCATGGAGGCCGCATACTGCACCTCTAAACGCGCCGTGGCGGCGGCTAAAAGCCGATCCACATTTGGCGCGCGGGCTTGGTCACCGGCAAGAATTGCTTGGCGAACTTCTGCGCATGCAACGCGTAATGTTGCCACCGTCGCGTCGTGTCCGTAGCTTACGAGCAAAGCCTGCGCCTGAGGCGCTGCAAGTAAGCGATCGATGCTGGGCAGGGATTTAAGGGCTTCAGAGTGGTCTGACAAGGTGCGTACCGAACACTTTTTTACAATCCGAGCGCGGCACCCTAGTCAACGTGGGCAACATCGTCAAACAAGGTTACAGCGCCAACCGTCTGACTTTTCGTCGGCTTGGATTTATTTACTGCGAACTTCGAACACGATAGAGTCCGCTGATCGCTGGTTTCAAGATAACGAGCGCGGTGGGGGCGTCACCAATAAATTCATAAGCATCCCACCTTCGCAGGATAGAGGATCGGGCAAATGGGCCTACTCGACGACCTAAAAAAAGAGGCGGATCAAAAAAAGGCGGCCGACGCTGAAGCCGCCAAGAAAGCGCAGGCAAGCGACGAAACCCTGCGCGCGCTGATCGGGCCGAATATCAAAAAAAGCTATAAATACCTGGGCGACCTCATCGAACAGCTAAAGGTTATCGATAAAGACATTGAGGTCGATTTCAATATGCCCGAGATCGGCAATCTCAAGCGCATGAAGCAAGACGAATACGTCATCGGCCGGATCGATGCCCA
>JBCCEV010000236.1:0-3806 GCA_039030125.1 Pseudomonadota bacterium
GAAATTTTAACACGAGCGTTTTCCGGTCGATAAAGAGAGTGGTACGCTTGTGCTTATAAGAATGACCTAGGAGGCAAGCACATGTCGACAGCAGTTCCTTACATGGAACGCACTCGGTTGTATTACGAAGCGCAAGGCTACGAGAAGCCCTACGTGTGGGCGCACTTTGATGAGGTACCTTTCGCACCGCTCAAAAAGCCCTTGAGTTCGAGTTCGATCGCGCTTGTCACCACCGCAATGCCGGATGAATCCTTCAAAGCACCGAACCGCCGTTTGCACATCGGCTCGACGGATGATGTGCCCGAGGCTTTTTTTACGGACGATTTAGCGTGGGATAAAGAAGCGACGCACACCCGTGATTTGGGGAGCTTCTTCCCAATCTCCGAGCTGCGCGGCCGCGTCGCGGCGGCGGAGTTGGGTGCCTTGGCTCCCCGTTACTTCGGTGTGCCAACGAACTACAGTCACCGCGGGACGATTCAAAATGATGCGCCAAAGATCGTCGAATGCTGCATTGAAGATGAGGTCGACGTCGCCATGCTGGTGCCGTTGTGACCGGTGTGTCACCAGACCGTGAGTCTGGTAGCACGGGCATTGGAAGAGGCGGGTATTCCTACGATTGTAGTTGGGTCGGCCAAGGATATTGTTGAGTACTGTGGTGTGCCGCGCTATCTGTTTACCGATTTCCCCCTGGGTAATCCATGCGGTAAGCCCTATGACCGGGAAAGTCAGCGCACGGTGATGGATAGCGCCCTCGGTGTGCTGGCAACTGCCAGTCAACCCGGTACTACTGTTGAGACGGATCTGGTGTGGGATGACTCGGGTGCTTGGAAAGATGCCTACATGCGGGTCAGCGACGAGAACCGTGAGTCGCTCCGTGCGGCGGGCGAGGCGCGGCGCGCGGAGCGCGCATCCTGGCATCGTTAGACGCGAGCGCGCGGCCAAAATTTTGGTCTAGACCCCTTCGCCCACCGACTCGCCGTTCGTTAACGGAACACAACCCATCGTACTCAGCAGATCGTGAACAAAGATCCTATGATTCTGGGCGGGCTCGAACGGGCCTTTGCTCACATCGCGGCGTGGTGTGCGCGCCAGCGGTGGGTGGTATTCGCCATCACCGTGGTCTTTGCCGGTGTTGGCCTGTACTTCGCAATGCAGGCGCGGACCGACACCGGTATGAGCACCTTCTTCGATGCAAACGATCCCACCTTTGAGTACTACCAGTCTTATCAGCGCGAATTCAATCCTGACGAGATCATTTATCTACTCTATCGCGCGCCTGGCACGGAGTATGGTCCGTTCGATCTCAAGGCCATGCGAACGATCGCCAAGCTTACGGAGACGCTTGAACGTGAAATGCCGTTTGTCCGCAAAGTCACCAGCTTGGCGAACGTTGAGTTTGTTAAGGCGACCGACGATCTCATCGTTATCCACGATTTGGTCTTTGATGAACCCTACACGCAAGCCGATTTGGTCAAGCTCCGCGAAATCGCACTCTCCAAACCGCTGTATTTGAATAACCTTATTGACCCCACCGGTGAATACGGCGCGGTGGTGGTCGATATGACGCGCAACAGCACCGAGGAGCTCGAGGAGCTGAAGCTCGATCCAGATGCGGGTGATGGTGCTGAGAACCTCTATCCCTATGCATCGTCGTACAAGCTTTCAGAAATTCTCGCGCGCGAAGAATTTTCAACGCTGGAGGTTTGGCGCTCCGGCGATGTGCCTTTCTTGTCCGATTACAACGATCTGATTCGCATCGAAACACCGCTCATCACGTTGATGACCTTCGCGCTGATCGCGCTCCTCAGTCTGTTGTTATTCCCAACGCGACTGGCGGGCTTGCTAGGCCCCTTGGCCGTGGTGCTGCTGGCCATCATAGCGACCGTGGGCTTCATGGGGTTTATGCAGTATCACCTTGGCTTGTTGTTCATGATGGTGCCAACCTTGATCTGCGCGATCGGCGTGTCGCAATGTGTTCATATCATGCTTGCGCACCGGCGCGCCGCAGCCGGTGCCGCCGGCGATCCCGTCGAAGCCGCGATCCGCGAGGTCGGCGTCGCGTGTTTTCTGGCCGCGTTAACCACCGCCATCGGTTTCCTGGGTATGAGCACCTCAGCACTGCGCTCAATCTCGGAGTTGGGGGTTTATTCGGCCTTCGGTGTGATGCTGAGTTTCGTATTTGCGGTCACCCTCATGGTGAGTTTCGCCGCTCTGCGAAAACGTAAACCGACGGTAATGGCAAAGGCACGGATCACGAACTTCGATGGCCTCTTACGCTGGGTGGTGGCCGCCAACCGCGATGCCACAAAGCTGGTGCTGGGTATTTCCGCGATCGCCCTGGTCACCGCAACTTACGGGATCTTAAAACTCAAAGTCGATTACAACTTTATTGACGAGCTCAAGCCGCACGTTGAGATCCGCAAGCACATTGAAAAAGCAGAGTCGGTGATGGGTGGTTGGGTCAGTGCGGTGTACGTGTTCGATACCCGCGAGCCTGAAGGCATTGTCAATGCTGAGCTTTTGCATTTTATTGAGGATTTCGCGGGTTACGCTGAGTCGCACGCGCAGGTGAAAAAGACGCAGCACGTGGTCGAGATCATCAAAGATCTCAATCAAGCGTTTCATGCCGACGATCCCGCTTGGTATCGCCTACCAGACGATCGCGAAACCCTAGCGCAGTTGCTGTTTCTCTATCAGATGTCGGGGGGTGAGGAGATCAATGACTTTATTAACTTCGACTCCTCGCAGACCACCGTACAACTGCGCATTAAGCTTGACGATGCCTCCAAAATCAATCGGGTGATCACAGCTCTCGATGAATACATTGACGAGCAATCGCCTGCTGGTTTCGAGGTCCGAAAGAGTGGTATCGGCGTGCTTTGGATCAAGATCACCGGCTACATTGCTTCATCGCAGCTGCAAGGCTATGCGATCGTTTTTTCCCTGATTTTTGTGTTCATGTGGGTCGCCTTCGGCAGTTTTAAAGTCGCGGCGCTCGCGATGATCGCGAACCTCACGCCGATTGCGCTGATCTTGGGATTCATGGGCTTTATCGAGATGAAACTCGATTATTTCCGGCTGCTGTTGGCGACGATTGCGATAGGGATTGCGGTAGACGACACCATTCATCTGGTCATGGCTTATCGCAGCGAATTTCGCCGACAGGGTAACTACGGGACCGCGCTAGCTAGTGCAATGTCGAGCGTGGGGCCGGCGCTGATCACCACCACGCTGATCTTGGTCGGCGCGTTTTTGAGTTATCTGATCTCGGAGCTTGCGGTGTTATCGAGTTTCGGGATCCTCCTTGCCGGCGCCGTCTTCTTTGCCTTGATCGCCGATTTGTTTTTGCTACCGGCACTCATACTGCGTTTTAAGCCATTTGGCCCCGAGTTCAAACCGGCCACGGCGTGACGCGGGCCAACCGCTACACCGGCGTCGCACCCGACAACACAAACATCACGCGACAAACTTGCTCGGTTTTGTTCGACCAGGCGTGATTGGTGCCGCGTTGCACCAGTGCGTCGCCGGCTTTCATTAGGCGTTCATCAGTATCCATCACCGCCCAAATCTCACCGTCTAATACCAGCGCATAATCGACCGAATCCGTTTTGTGCATTGCTGGGTCGGCGTGCTCGCCATCCGCCGCATGTGCCGCCTGTATCTCGGCGAAAGCCGCGGCGCCATCGGCACCGTCTTTCCAAGTTGAATCGGGTGGGAATTCAACAATGCGAAAGATCGATCCGGTTCGCTTGGGCTCAAGATGGACGGGGCGATCGGCATTGTCCGCCTCGCCGGTGTTGTCGGCA
>JBCCEV010000237.1:0-3778 GCA_039030125.1 Pseudomonadota bacterium
GACCGGGTCGAGGACGCCATCTCCCTGCTGCTCGGCGTCCCCGCGGGATCGACCGCCGACCCCGATTCGGTCTACGGTCGGGTCGCACCTTTTGCGACCTACGGGGGGCCGCTATTTGACGACCAGGACGCTGAGCAAGCGCTATACCAAGCCGCGTTGCATCTGGGAGGTGAATTGAAAGTCGGTGCTATCGAATATCGCTTGCGCACAGCCAGTTCGACGGACAAGCCTACTAAGACCTTGTACGAAACATTTTCCAAAACGATCAGTGACGATCCCGACGAAAATATGAAAGCAATCCGCAGCAAGCAGCGGAACATCATTCGAAAAGGGATTAAGGCCGGCCTTGAAGGGCGCGCAAGCGATCTAGAGACCTTCTATGAGGTTTACTCTGAGAGCGTTCGAAATCTCGGGACACCGGTATTTCCAAAGCAACTTTTCAAAGGCATTAAGGCCGCGTTTGGCAACGAGGTTGAATTCTTCACAGCGTTTTCCGGCCCCACAGCGATTAGCAGCGCGATGCTGTTTTATTTTAGAAACGAAGTTTGCCCCTATTATTGGGGTGGTGTATTCGCGGCACGTAAAGTCGCCGGCAATGACTTTCTATGTTGGGAGATTATCAACCGGGCGGCGCAACGCGGTTGCACCATCTTCGATTTTGGGCGCAGCAAAGTCGACACGGGTGCGCATAAGTGGAAACAAAATCTCGGGTTTGAAGCGACGCCATTGGCCTACGAGTACGATTTAGTCGCAGACGAGACGATCCCTGAAGTCAATCCGAACAATCCCAAGTACCGATATATGATTGAAACTTGGAAACGTTTGCCGTTACCGCTCTCCCGTGTGCTTGGGCCGATAGTGTCCAAGCACCTGGGTTAACGCTATTCGATTGTGCCGATGGCGTCGGTAAGCTCCCAACAAACAGCAGAAATTGATCCCAGTTGGTCGCGCCGAGCTTTATGGATAAGCCTCTCCTGCGTCGTGGTTTTTGCAATTTATTTCCCGGGTTACGCCCAACTTGCCGAGGTGTGGTGGACCGCGGCCGCGTATAACCACTGCTTGTTGATCATTCCGATCGCCGCTTATTTCGCTTGGGAAAAACGCGCGCAGGTGCTGCGCTTGAATCCCGCTGTATCGTGGCTCGCTGTGGTTTTTCTCGCGTTCAACGCGCTGCTGTGGCTTGCGGGCAAGCTGTTTATCGTGATGTTTTTTCAGCATCTTGCCTTAGTCGGAATGATGATTGCCGTTCTGTGGACCTTGATTGGGAACCAAGTGGCAAGGGTGATCTGGTTCCCGTTGCTGTATTTGTATTTCCTGGTTCCGGAAGGTGAGTTTCTGGTTCCCTACCTTCAGGATTGGACTGCGATTGTCGTGGTGGCCTTGCTTCGTGCCACCGGGATCCCGGTGCTTCACGAGGGATTGTTCCTCGCAATTCCCAGCGGCAATTTCGAAGTAGCCCGAGCTTGCAGCGGCATTAATTATCTAATCGCTACCTTGGCGGTTGGAACAATGTTCGCCTACTCGCAGTATCAATCGAATTGGCGTCGAGTGGCCTTCATGGCACTCGCCGTCGCCGTGCCTTTGGTCGCAAACGGGATCCGTGCCTACGGGATCGTGATCATCGCGCATTATTCTGACTATAAGTACGCGACCGGCATCGACCACTTCATCTACGGCTGGTTGTTTTTTGGCGTTGTCGTTTTTGTTTTGTTCGCGGTTGGACAAATCTTCGCCGAAGCCCGGCGCCCGGCGCCGGACAGTCCCACGGCGGGTAGCGGGACGCCTACCAGCGCGAATCCAATTGGCATTGTCGCTTTACTGATCGGCGTCATCGCGCTGGCGCCAGTTGTGCTCGAAGGCAAACGCGCCGCGTTTAGCACCGATGATCATAATTTCGATGTCACCGCTGACGGGTGGCGTATCGACGAACAATCCGAGTTGCGCCTCGGAGGTGAGTTTCCGGGGGCGACGGCTTACGCAGAGCGAAACTTCGTCAATGAGTCCCAAGATTGGATCACCTTCGTTACTGCGCTTTTTGTTGAGCAGCGCCAGGGTGCCGAGCTCGTTAGCCCCGATAATCTTCTATATTCTCGTCAGAAATGGCGTTCAATTGATGGCCGTTCGATCGTTGCCACAGGTCTGACTCAACCCTCCATCGTGCGGGAAATCCGATTGCGCGCCCGCAACGGTCAGGAATATCTGGTGTGGACGTGGTACGAAATCGGTGACGCAACCACGGCCACCGGCTGGGATGCCAAAATTAAAGACGTTTGGGCGCAACTAGCTGGAGATTATCGTGGCAGCGTGCTCGCCGTTTTGGGTGTAGAAGTAACGGGCTCTCCCGAGCAAGCGCGGCAAATGATGCGGGAGTTCTGCAATGATAGTCTCTGCGGTCACTTGTTACGCCGCTGATTTTTCGCGGTCGATTAATAGATTAGAGAACCCGGAGCGCACCAAGTGATCAAACGCAGCGCTGATCAGATTAAGTTTCACTACGAAGTGGAGAAGGAACTGGCCGCGCGCCTGCGCAGAGCGACGCGCGAGGAACGCAAGCAGTTATACACGCCGCTGTACGATGAGCTTTTCCGCACGGTCAGTGACCACCCGATGCTCCACGCTAACTCGATGCATGATGACGGTGAGCGCATGGCGCACCTCAAATGGCTGACTGGATCTCTGCACAACAATGCGGTTTATCTGGAACTTGGACCAGGAGATTGCGGATTCGCATCGCGAGTGGCCGCGATGGTGGCGTTGGTCCACGCCGTTGATGTCACAGAAAAGCTGTTGGGTGACTCGCCGACGTTTCCGGATAACCTGCGATTTCACGTGTCTGACGGTACTGGGATCCCCATAGAAGATGGGCTGGTCGACGTCGCCTATAGCAATCAACTCATGGAGCATCTGCATGAGGACGATGCAAGGCTCCAGTTAGAAGAGGTATATCGGGTGCTTAAACCGGGCGGGCAATATTACTGTGTGACGCCTAGTCGCTTTAGCGGACCACACGATATATCTAAATATTTTTCGACTGAAGCCGAGGGTTTTCACCTCAAGGAATATGCTCTGAGCGACATTTCCGCCGTCTTTAAAGGGGTGGGTTTTCGATCCGTGCAGCCCTACATGTTTTTTAAAGGTCATCCTTTTAAGGTCCCGTACGTTTTGTTAGCCGCCCTTGAATCAATACTTGCCGCCATCCCTCAGTCGTTGGCTAAACCGATCGCACGCGCTAGACCCTGGACTCGGATACTCGGGTTAAATGTTATCGCAACGAAGTAATTAGGCTGGGACTAGAACTTTAATGTGCGGTATCGCTGGTATTTTCAAACGGCACGGCGGCGAGATCGACCGCGACATTCTGCAGCGCATGACCGATGCGCTGCATCATCGAGGTCCCGACGAAAGTGGGTACTTTTTTGATAACGGCATTGGCTTCGGCCACCGTCGGCTCTCCATTATCGATTTAGCCTCTGGGCAGCAGCCTATGCTGACAAATGACAGGCGGGTCGCGCTCACCTATAACGGGGAGATTTACAATTTCAAGTCGCTGCGCGGCGAGCTTGAATCGCTAGGTTATCGATTTGAGACAAACTGCGACACAGAAGTTTTGTTGCAGGCTTGGGTGGAGTGGGGACCCCAATGCGTGAACCGTTTGCGTGGCATGTTTGCGTTCGCGATCTGGGATGCCAATCGCGAGATCCTGTTTTTAGCCAGAGATCGTCTCGGGATCAAACCCTTGTACTTTGGTTTTGCAAGCGATGACAGTCTCGTCTTCGGC
>JBCCEV010000238.1:0-3559 GCA_039030125.1 Pseudomonadota bacterium
GAAGATTCGGTCACAGTGAATGGGCGGTTCACCAAGCTCAGCGACGCGACCCTGACCCCGAAACCGGTGCAGAAACCTCACCCGCCGCTTTGGATCGGTGCGCGCGGTCCCAAAGCAACGCGGCGTGCCGCCGAGCTTGGAGCTAACTTGATGACGACCCTGGGCCCCGATCCCGCGCCGCTCTATCTCGAAACGCTCCGCGAGTTCGGTCGCGATCCCGACACTTTCAAAATCGCGCAGCTCAGGATGGTCTATTGCGCAGAATCTGAAGACCAGGCCTGGGAGGAAACCCAGGAGCATCTTTGGCACGTCTTTGGCTACTATGCAAGAGTGCTTGGCGAGGCGGCTGATGTCGAAGGCGATGACGCCCCCCTCCCCATCGACAAACCCGCCGATATCAGACACTCCGCGCTCGCCGAAGACGCCCTCATGATCGGAACACCTGAACAGGTCGCCGAGAAGCTGGCGAGATTTCAGGAGAATTACGCGTGCACCGATTTTATTCTTTCAACACACTTCGCGGGCATTGATCCGGAGAAAAGTAGCAACTCGAATCGTTTGTTCGCCGAGCGGGTGATCCCCGAGTTTCGCTAGGGCCCGAGTCCCTGCTCGTCCGCGCGTTCGCTCATTTCCAACGACCAACGGACTTGATCCTCTTTGAAGAACAACGACTCACGGAACGTCGCTGACAACCGCGGCAAAAGCCGGGCCTTGCTGTTTTCGGCGATTTCAATGGCCTTGCGCAGATTTTGTCGGGCCGCGATCGGGAAGTCGATGTAATAAATCGAAATCACGTATTGGTGTTCCAACAATGTATTGAAAAAGTGCTCAGCGGTAGCGGCTTGGAAATCCTCGGCCATTTCACCAAGCGCCGAGAAGGCAATATTGAGGAAACGCTCATACGCCCGAATTGAAAGCGCCGCCGAGCCTGCTTTCTCCATTTCGACCATCGCAAACATTTCGGCGATCTTTTCATGAGCAAGCTCGTGACCAAGCGCATATCTCGCACTGGGATCGGCGGTTGTTATGAGCCGAAGATCTTCTCTGGCTTGTTCCAAAGCGTAGGCGAGTTGATCGGGCATCGCGGTCGGCTCGGGCAGCGCACTGGGATCTGAAAACGCGCTAACTAATCCATGACCCGCGAAAGCAACCGTCGGGAGCAACCAGAAGCAGCAAAGCAGGCCCCGCACGCAGCTCAACGGGCTGCTTTGTCATCGAGAATTGAGACGATAGCGGTATCCATGCCCTCCTCAAAACGCGCCACATCAACGATGAACTTGAAGACCGTGGCAACGCCTCGGGGCGCACACTGCAGGAACAGCACGTAGCTCCCAGGCTCGGGGAAAACATAGCGCAGCGGTAACCGCGGGCCCGTGAAAACAAGCTCACTTGGCATGTTCATCATGGCAACCATCATATCGGCCATTTTGCTCGCGCGTAGCACAGGGCTGGCGTCGTCCAAGTCGGCCATCATCGCCGCCATATGCGGCGTGTAGGTGTGCGCGTGACCAAAATGTCGACCGTCGCTCCGCCACAGCGCCATGTGCACTTCCGAACCTAAGATCAGCTCAAGATCCGTCACGTCGACCCCATCTCTGGATAGCGCGATCACCAACTCCGTTTCGAAACCCGCAACGGGGACTGCGGGTGACGTCGCCAGCTTAGCGCTTATTCCGTTCACTTCGTTCCACGGCGACAAATCGAGCGAGCGCGGCCGTACCCCGGCGCCCACCTCAATATCAAAATGCGTTGTCCAGCTCCGGTCGCGATGCGTAAATTCACTCACCATCCGATAGTTTCCCGGACGCGGAAAGGCATAAGGGAAATGAAAGGTTGCCCGGTCACGATCCGCCTGAGTAATTGCCGAGAAATCCTCGTGATGAATATGCACAAAGCTGGAAAAGTCGAGATTCACGATAAAGTTGTGAAGGGTCCGCTCGTGAAGGATCTGCAAACCCGTGACCGGTTCGCCGGTTCGCTTGCGCGTGAGGGTGGCGTAGATCTCAGATGCCTCACCCGCACCCGGGGCAGGATCGATAGTGAGGTTTAATGCATAGGGACCAGCGCCTCTGCCCGCCACTGACGATGGGCTGTTGATCTCAGTCGCGCTTGTGCACAAGCACCAGGTAACAAACAAAACACCAGCAAGGCGCCCCACGTTACTTTATGGCTGAGCCGCAGCGCTGGACGATTCAAAGACCAATCGACCGGCGCCTTCTTGCGCTTGGTAGCGCGCATCGATAGGTCCCGGTAGCGTCGGATTGCGGTGCTGCGGAAATTTCTCTGGATAAACGAGCGGCCGCATAAAAAACTGATCCGGAGCTTCGATACGCGTCTGGGTTTTCAGCGGTTCGTATTTCCACTGGCGGCGCATGAACTCGGCGTTAAAGATCATCGCCTTCTCTTCGTCCGACCAGTTTTTGATGATTTGCGAGTCATGCAGACTGAAACCAATCAAATCGTGATCGACATTCCAATAAACCGTTAGGGTTGTGCCATAGCCAAAGTCACCTTTGGCAGGATTAAGGTGATCCACCAAGCGCGCCTCGACCGTGATCAATCGTCCGTCGTGACCGTATTTTTCGCGCCGAACCGGATAGAAGGTATTTTTCTCCAGCCACAATACTAAGTGTTTCTCACCGTAATCCGGCAACCAGTCATTCTTGGCGGTCGCTTTGACCACCCAACAATCAAGGCCACCATCACCACGATAGTGCGGAAACTTCGCGCCCATGATTTTTATGTCGCTTGTGGATTGCTCGAAAAATCCCCCAATAGCGTCATTCCATGTGATCGTGGGCCGGGTGTTGGGAAACCTAACGGTTTCGAATAAAACGTCGGTACCGATCAACTCCCAATGCCATTCCCAAGGATCTCGACCGATCACGTCATCAAAAGTTTGTGAATTGTCTGGGAAACGCTGGTCGCGTCGTGGCTCGGGCTGGCGGCGCACTCGGCGTAGCTGGGGGGAGTAAATGAAGAAATCCATCTTGGTCCTGAACTCGGCATCGGTCCGGTACGGGGTCCAGTATTGTTGCGTCCCTTCGTTTTCAGGCGGAAACACATCCCAGACCATCCAGCGGGTGTAGACCTCGCCTGCTTGCGCCTGGATATACCCTTGGAAGCCTTCCGCCGCTTCCAAGTTCGCGTAGGAGATCGAGGCGCCTTGGTTAATGTAGCCGGAGGGCGTAATCACCCCGAAAACATCAATCAATAAGCTTGACCAACGAGGCAAGTGTACAAATTCGGCCGACCGGTAACCCATTTCCTCCGCTGTATAGGGCGCGGTAAACGGATAAGGCTCCGCCGGGATATACGCAATCGCGCTATCGCGGGGGGTGTTCGTGGCGGGATCAAAGAGCGCACGATCACCGTCGGCGATATTTTCCAGTGGCCGCCACAGCACTTCCGCGGCGCCTGCTGAGACGCTGGCGATCGCGGCGCTGGCGCAAAGTAGAAGTGCTGTCGTGGCGCTAGAACTCATAGCTCAAATCCTCAGAAGACTTCATCAGGTTCATATCTGACCTGCAGCATGCTACCACAATTATCTGAGCAAGAC
>JBCCEV010000239.1:0-3494 GCA_039030125.1 Pseudomonadota bacterium
ATCGAAAGGGGTGAATCAACAAAAGACTCCGCAATAACTAGCTGCGGAAGCACGCCCGGCATGGCGTCAATCGCGAGAATCGTGACAATAGCGTTAGTCGCGACCATAACGCTATTATGCACGATAATAGCGACGTACACCGAAGCGCGGCCACTATAAACCCGAACAAGCCCCATGCAAGCCCGTTGCTATGACTGTCCCCGCAAAGCCGAACGGTGGATGACCGTGGCTAAACCGGCGCCGGTGGCGGCCAGCAAGCCGTTGACCGTGTCCTCAATGGCAACGGCACTCGAGCACTCAATACCCAAGGTTTGCAACACGGCTTTATAAACCGCGGACGCGGGTTTTTGTTCGCCGACGTTTTCGCAGGTTTCAATCGCGGCAAACCAATCGCGCCATCCGGCTGGCAGATTCATGTCGAGCAGCGCCTCAAGATTGGATTGGGCCGAGCTGGTTGCCATCGCAAGTGTTAGATTCTGTGCTCGAGCTTCATCGATCAACCGTCTCACACCAGGTCTGAGCGGCACCTCGCCTTCCTGGATCATAGCGGCGTATTTTCGGGTTTTCGCCTTATGCACAGTGGTAACGAATTCTTCGAACTCGACATCGTTTTTAAATCGGGTGCGTAGTGCATGTCCGAATTGGGCGATTCGGCGACGACCCCCTGAAATTGCCAACAGATCCTCATAAAGCGCCGGCGTCCACTCCCAATCAAGTCCGAATTCGCTAAAGGTGTAATTGAAAGCTAAGCGGTGGACTTCCTCGGTTTCTGCGAGTGTTCCGTCAACATCAAAGATTATGGCAGCCAGTCGTTGCACGAACTAGATATTTAATCGGGTAAGGCGTTGAGTCTATGCGAGCAGCTCTCAAGGTGCCAGATGGGCTGCGTGATCGGGTTCACAAGCTAGAGGAAGTTATGGCTCAGAATTTCGTTAATTGTTCCGGATCATCTGAATCAAGTTCGACGCGTTCTATTTTTTCAAATCGATCGGTGATGCGTCGAGCCGAGGTGTTAACGTCCTGAACGTCGCGATTCGCCTGATCGATGTGGGTGGCGAGTTTATCCATGCGGGTTCGAAACCGTTGAAAATCCTCGGCCAGATAGCGCAAATGCTTCTGAATAATATCAACCTGCTCGCGGGTTGCGGCATCTTTCAGAACCGAACTTGCAGTATTAAGAATAGCCCACAGTGTCGTTGGGGAGGCTAACCATACATGCCGGTTGTGGGCTTCCTGCAGCACGTCGCCGTGGTGGGCCTGAATTTCAGCAAAAACCGCTTCGGCGGGGACAAACATAATGGCGCCATCGGAAGTTGTTCCCGGGATTATGTAGCGACCCGCGATATCACCAATGTGTTTGCGAATGTCCTGTTTGAATTGCCGTTCAGCTTGCTTTCTTTCAATCTCACTGCGCTCTAAGTCGGTCATCAACCGGTAAGACTCGAGTGGAAACTTGGAGTCGATAGCAATTGTGCCGGTCGGCTCTGGTAGAAACAGCACGCAGTCGGCGATCCGGTCATTGCCGAACCGGTGCTGGAATGCGTAGCTTTCGGGCGGCATCACGTTTCTTACCAGCGCCGCAAGTTGGACTTCGCCAAATACTCCGCGCGAGCGCTTGTCCGAGAGAATTTCTTGGAGCCCCACCACCTCGCTGGATAGCTCGGTGATTTTTTTCTGTGCTTCGTCAATCAGGGCAAGACGCTTGATTACGTCGGTGAAGGTCGCAGTGGTTTTCTCAAACCCCTCGGTCAGTCTTTTATCAACTTGCCCTCCGATTTCTTTCAAACGGTCTTCGGTGGTGCGGGTGAGTGCCTCAAGCTTCTGGCCGGTCTCGGTAGTATTGCGTAGCAAGGTTTCATTGAGTTGCTTGTGTAGCGAATCGAAACCTTGCTGCATGGAGTCATTGAGAGATTTTTGCGCGCGCGCGCCCTGCTCTTCGGCAAAGGTACGCTGCTCGCCGAGGCTGCGACTCATGTGCTCTTTGTTTTCACCCAAAGACGTCGCGAGTTGCGTGCGCGTGTCGCCGAGCTGCTTGGCGATTTCAACGCTCGATTGCCCGCTGCGCTGTTCTAATAATTCAAGCGTCGTGCCGACTCTGGATAGTCGCTCGTTGAGCGCCTCGAAGCGAGAGGAAAGACCGTCGACGGTGGCGATCCGTCGCCGTAGATAGAAGAGCATGGCCAAACAAACGCAGGCTAGCGCAAGCACAAACAAAAGCAAAAGCGTGGAGATCTCGATGGCTAACGGCACCTCCCAGTTGAGCGGTGAGCGGGCCGAGCGCCAGGCGCGGAAGAAGGCTTCGCTATCAAACGGCGGTTCACGCACGCTATTCTACGCCTCTATCCCAAGGTGGTCGATGTAATGAGCGAGGAGCACCAAACGCGAAAAGGGCGGGGCAGCCGCTATCGTCCCGATCCGCGCTATGGAGTGGACCAGCGGGAGGCCTTTGACGACGGCTGGCAATACTGTGATAGGGAACCCACGCCGCTGCGCACAACGGTCACTAATGAGCGTCCCAAGACGATCATCAACTCGAATCAATCGCCAGATATTCCGTTCGAGCAGTCGATTAATCCGTTTCGTGGTTGCGAGCATGGTTGCATCTACTGCTACGCGCGTCCGGCCCACGCCTACGTCGATCTCTCACCGGGCCTTGATTTTGAAAGCAAGTTGTTCGCTAAGCCTAATGCGGCTGAACTGCTGCGCAACGAACTATCGAAGCCGGGTTATCGGTGCAAAGTGATATCGCTTGGCGCCAATACAGATGCGTATCAACCAATCGAACGACGTCTTGAAATCACACGCTCTATTCTTGAGGTGCTGTTGGAATTTCGCCATCCGGTCACGATCGTGTCCAAATCAGCTCTGGTTGAGCGCGACCTCGATCTGCTGGTTGCGCTTGCCGAGCTCAATCTCGCCCATGTATTTATTTCCGTCACAACGCTCGACAAAGCACTCGCGCGGCGCATGGAGCCCCGCGCCGCCGCGCCCCCCCGACGACTCGAAGTTATCCGCGCGTTGCGGGCTGCGGGCGTGCCGGTAGGAACGATGTTCGCGCCGGTCATTCCGGCCCTCAATGATCACGAACTTGAACAGGTTCTCCGAGCGGCGGGCGAGGCTGGCGCGCAGTCGGCAGGGTATGTGGTGCTGCGATTACCGCGCGAAGTCAATCCTTTATTCAAGGACTGGCTTGAAGCCCATTATCCGCTGCGGGCCGCTCATGTCATGAGTCGCGTGCGCCCTACGATCAAACCGGCAAACAGCTGCCGACAGCAGGAACGCTCTTCGGACCTGGCGGCGGAATCTTTTCCGAAGGGATGCTCGAACCAAACAAGACCTGGGTCACGAGCCTCAAAATGACCAAGTTTATCAAGCTTCCGCCGCCAGGTGAATATGAGTTGGTCATTTCCTATCACGACACGAAAACGATCGCGAATGAGAGTGATGTCGAAGGCTTGATCTGTCAGACTTCAAAGCGCTTCCCGCTGACGATC
>JBCCEV010000240.1:0-3481 GCA_039030125.1 Pseudomonadota bacterium
ACCCAGGCTCACCGGACTCCTGATGCGATAGCGGTGAGTGCGGGCGAGGAGCATTTGACTTACGCCGAACTCAATCAGTGGGCGAACAGCTTAGCGCGGGCCTTAATTGGGCACGGGGTTGGAATCGAATCCTATGTCGCCGTCTACATCGAGCGCTCGCCAGCGATGCTGGTGGCGCTGTTAGCCACGTTGAAAGCAAGCGCCGCCTACATCCCGCTCGAACCAGGCTACCCTGCGGCGCGCCTCGATTTCATGGCGCAAGATGCGGTCCCCGATGTGCTGCTTTTCGACAGCCGCAACGCCTTGGCGTTGCCGGCCATACCTTCGGCGACGCAATGCATTGATGTTGCCGAAATAGCTTGCGGCGGCGAGGACGCAAACCCCGCGCGCAAGACCGGCGCAACAAACGCGGTTTACGCCATCTACACATCGGGCTCGACTGGGCGGCCCAAGGGTGCCATCAACACCCAGGAGGCATTGATTAATCGTTTGACTTGGATGCAAGACACCTATCAACTGACCGTGAAAGATCAGGTTCTGCAAAAAACGCCGCTTGGGTTTGACGTCTCCGGGTGGGAGATATTTTGGCCTTTGCTCAACGGTGCCACCCTCGTGCTGGCTCCACCTGGGGCGCAGCGTGACAGCGCGGCTATCGTGGATCTCATTATGTCTGCCGCGATCACGGTTACGCATTTCGTACCTCCCATGCTCAATGCATTCCTCGAAGAACCGACAGTCGATGGCTGCACCAGCCTGCGGCACATCATTTGCAGTGGCGAGGCGCTTGCCCCGACCACCGTGGCCTTGTGTGCCGAGAAGCTGCCCGGCGCCGGAATTCATAATCTTTATGGGCCGACTGAAGCTGCGATCGACGTGTCAAGTTGGGCTTGTAATGCAATGCGCGATAGTCACGGCGTGCCAATCGGCAAGCCCATCTATAACACCCGCCTGCATGTCCTGGATGATGCCCTGACCCAGGTTCCGATCGGGGCGGTGGGCGAGCTTTTTATCGGCGGCCTTGGTCTGGCCCGCGGATATTTGAATCGCCCTGGCCTTACCGCCGAGCGGTTTATCCCTGATCCTTTCGTCACCGAAGGCACCAGCGGTGTGTTGTATCGCACCGGTGATTTGGCCCGGTTTCGCGACGATGGTGCAATAGAATATCTGGGACGCATCGACCACCAGGTGAAAATCCGCGGGGTTCGGATCGAGTTGGGTGACATCGAAAATGCCATTCGCGATTATGCTCAGGTCGGCGATTGCGTCGTGGTGGTTCGCGAGACGCCATCTGGCGAGCCGGCCCTTGTGGCATACCTGACAACCCCGATTGGCTCGGATGATGAGCTGATGACCCAGCTATCAAAACACCTGAAGTCCAGGCTCCCAGAGCCGATGATCCCGGCCACTATCATTGGCCTGGAAGCGCTGCCGCTGTCACCTAACGGCAAAGTCGACCGCAACGCGCTACCAGCGCCGGTAACGACGCGAGATTTCATACCGCCGGTAAGCGAAACTGAGATAATTATTGCGCAGAGTTGGTCAAGTATTCTTGGCGTGCCCGAGATTTCCAAATACGATCATTTTTTTGAACTTGGGGGTCATTCTTTGTCGGCAACCCGTGTCAATAGCCGTTTGCGAGGTTCGCTAAACATCGAGTTGCCCTTACGGAGTCTTTTTGACCACCCGGTACTCGCCGAACTCGCTGAACATATTGATTCCGTTCGGCCACCGAGTGCGGACAACAGCATAGCTGAGCTCGATCTGGGATAACGTTGCATGGCCGCCCATGATCCACTCAGCCTGGAGCCTGCCGAGCTCACCGAGCCCGACACCGCCGCGATCCGGCGTCGGCAGTTTCACTTGGGGCTCATTACAGCAACGCTGCTGCCACTGTTAAGCCTGCCTTTTCTCGCCGCAGTGGAGGCGCCCTTCGGCTCTTCATTCATGCTCGGCCTCGCTATTTTTATCGGCGGCGTCGGCCACGTTGCAAGCACCGCTACGGTGTACGCCGACCAAGGGGCCCGAGAGTTGATGGCCGACCACCCGCTGCGATTTAAGGTCGTTCCACTAGTGACTATCGCATTCACAATGGTCTGCCTTGCCTGGGGCGCGTCCATGACCATCCCAGTGAATGTGGTGGCGGGGTTTTTCCTGGTTCATCTGCTGTGGCTGCACTACCACTATCAAAAACAAAATTATGGGCTTATCGCTTTTGCGGCCGCCGGCAACGGCCACAGTGTGCCGCGGGTGCTTGCCACGGCGATGTTACTACCGGCCCTCGCGGGGTGCGTCGTTATGATCCCAGCGTTGGTCGCCGGAGCCTTGCCGGAAATCGTCGTCTTTGAGCCTTACCGGCCAATTTTTCACACGATCGGCATCATCATTTATGTCACCGGGGCGCTCGCGATGGCCAGCGTGATAATGCGCAAGCCAGCCGTTTTTCGCGATCCGCTCACTGGCACTTATACCGCTGGAGCATTGCTGTTTTTCCTGCCACCTATTTTGTTAGACAACCCTGACTACGCGTTCTGGAGCTACGCGATTGCCCACGGGTTTCAATATTTATTCATGGTTCGCTTATTCACAGCTAATGGTGGGCCGAAGCTCCTCATGATCACGGCATTCCTGATCGCAGTTGCCGCCGGTGGCCTGTTCTTGCATAAACTTGCGGGTAATCACGCCTTGTTCCTATGTGGGATCTTTCTCACCTGGGTCCATTTCATCTTAGACGCCAAACTTTGGCGCATGAGCGAGAACAAACCGCGGCGTCTGATCACCAAACGCTTTGCCTTCATATTCAACCCGACTGGCACTCAGCGGTGAACCCAAAATGCATTCAGCGCGGAGGGCGCGCGATGGGTGCCGCGCCACGACGACTATTTTGCTTACCGTCGGCGGGCGGCGGCGCCACTGCATTCATGCCGCTCCTTACGCTGGATGATGAAACGACTGAAATATGCCCGGTCGCCCTGCCCGCGCGGGAACATCGCTTCAGCGAGCCCCTACCGAAATCCATGAATAATTTGGCCGACCAAATGGCAACCGAGCTTAGTCCCTTGCTCGATCGCCCCTATGCCATCCTGGGGTACAGCATGGGCGCCCTACTGGGGTGTGAACTGATCCGTCGATGGCGAGAGGCGGGTTGCGCCGAGCCGGAGATGTTTATCGCGCTTGCCGCGCGTGCTCCCCACCTACCCCTGGAAGATCGCCCGCCCTTGCACCACCTTGAAGGTGATGATTTTCGCGAGGCACTCATCGAGCTCGGCGGCACACCACGGGAGCTACTCGACAATCGAGAGGCGATGTCTCTGTTTGAACCCATTTTGCGCGGCGACTTAAAGAACTGCGAAACCCACGCGTAGAGCTGGTCGATGGACTTTGTTACAGACCTCCCAGCTTGTGGGCCTCAGGGGTTCAATGGGATTTTTACGTGTGTTGACAGGTTAACCAAGTTTGTGCGGTTAATTCCTGTGGTGATTGG
>JBCCEV010000241.1:0-3460 GCA_039030125.1 Pseudomonadota bacterium
ACTGCCGATGTAAGTTGGCGTACCAAACACGATGGCGTCCGCACCGTGTAGCGTGGTCCAGTGTTGGTCCACGGCCTCGACCGGGATCAAGAAGACCTGCGTGCCTGCAACGCTTTCAGCGCCACGTGCGATCGCTTTTGCGAGTTGCTCGGTTGCGCCTTTAAAGTTGCTGTAATAAACAACAGCCACCTTGATTGACTCACTCAAGTTGGTTCTATCCCGTTTGATTGCACTCGTTGATTTGGTCGTTGAGCGTCCAGTAATCGTAGAGATAACCGAGCAAAAAGACACCGGCGGTCACAAACCAGATGATCGCGGTGATCCATTTACCCATGTAGAGTCGATGAACTCCCAGAACACCCAAGAAAGTCATTAATATCCAGCACACGTTATAACTTACGCGCCCATCGGCGAAGCGTTGATCGGCGGCGCGGTCCATCGACGGGATCAAAAACAAGTCGATGATCCAGCCGATCAGAAAAAAGCCGAACGTGAAAAACCACAGCGTGCCGGTTTTAGGTTTCCCGTAATAGAAACGATGAGCGCCGGTGAATCCGAGCAACCAGAGGATGTAGCCCATGAGCTTGCTATGCGTGTCGGAGGTTGCGGTCATCTGTTTTTGTATCGCAAGCGCGCGATCACTGAGTTTGACTGTGAAACGCAAGCGGTAAGCCAAAGTGCAGCACGTAGAAGCTTTCGAGAAATTCCTAGGCGGCCGATTCGGCCAGCATGGCTAACACTGACTCAAACGCGTCTTCGGCGAGCGCACGGATCTCATCATCAGTGCGGTCTTGAATGGGATGGGGCACAAAATGCCGTCGCGCTGGAAACCCTAGATCTCGGGCTTGCGCGGCTGCCGCATCACGAAATACCTCCGAGGCTAGGAATCCGCCCGGAATACCCCGACTATCGAGTTCCTTAATGTCCCGCAAACTGCACGACGTACAAGAACCTCAGTCGGCCAAAGCTTCGAGGACAACGTCGCAACGTTCTGCCATTTCCTGCAATAGCGCGATCGGTGCGCTTTTAGCAAAAGTAGGCTTTTTGAAACGCTCGACCCTGAAGCCCTGGGCAGCCAGTTTTTCGTCGATGTGATCGAGAAACACATCACCTTTGGTTTTCGATATATCCAACAGGCCAATGGTCTGTCCTGCCAGTGATTGAGGTAGTGGAAGCGGTTGCCTTTCGGCTGCTTCCAACTCGCCCGTTGGATCGAGTAGCACTTGTGTCATGAGCGGATCTCCTTGGTGACTGGGTTGGTGCCCGCTGGCCCTTTCATCAACCAGCCAGGGATAATAGCGGAGAACAAACCGGCTTGTCCGCCGGCGCGAACGAGGCGAATTCCACCGGGGCGGAATTTTGAAGTCTTGCCGTCTTGGCGCTGTTTAATTTTATTGGGCCCATCGTCGGCACCCATGCCTAGATCCTGCCCTTCGACTTGCAATCGTTGGTGGAGAGCATCGGCGACTTGTTGTTTCGACCAACCGGCTTCGTCGAAGATCCGGCCATGTTCGGGCCCCACCACAATTAGCACATCAGAGCCATTAACCATGTCGATGTGATTGATGGTCCGCAGGCTTTCGGCGAGTGAGCGTAATAGCGGCTCGGGCGAGCGGGCGTTCTGATCAACGCAGCCCTGCACGCCATCGGCACTGAGGACGGTCACGCTCGATTTATCGCGCGCGATACCGGTGTCCTCGGCAAAGGTCGTCCAAGGTGTATCCTCATCTTCTGCGAAGCAGAAACCGAACTTAACGCTGCTGCCGAACGTGCTCATATCGGTTTCTTGGGGACGTCCACCGCCAACGTTGCGCACCACCAACTGTAACGCTCGCCCGATACTCGCGTTGGCGCGATTACCCTGGCCGAGCACGTTGCCTCGCCAATTCATGTCGATCGCCGAGCGGATTGGACCGTTGACGATAATCATCGGGCCTGAGAACCAAGTGGTGGCCAGCAAACCATGTAGGCAAAACGCCGGCTCCAGCGCCGCTTCAACTGCGGCTAAGACCACCGGTAAATACTCGGGTTTGCAGCCCGCCATCACCGCGTTCACTGCAACTTTCTCGACCGTGCACGCGTTCAATTGAGGCGGCATCTCGCCCAAGACCTCACTTGGATCACGGATCGAGCCCTGCAGCATTCGATAAACCCGCTCTTCGGTGGGTGGCACGACCGGCAGGCCATCACTCCAACCACGCTCGAAACAATACTCCGCTTCATCTTCAATCTGCGGTACTTCGATACGCCGGGAAGCCATCTTGGTTGGTCCAAACTTGATCGCCAAGCGCTCGGCAACGCCCGGCTCAACCGAAATCGAGCCACAGCCGGGGCGTGCCTGAGGGGCCTGCGGGGCGAGCTGATCGAGTGCTGTTAATGCCCGCCATTCGTCCTTTTCCCAGCCGATCACCCGTGCGGTCTCTTGGCCGCCTTCGATCTTCAACAGCGTTGGTACGGTCTCAATCTCAAGATGAAACGAGTTCTCCAAGGATCCGTCATTGATGACATTGGATACCGAGAGGAAGCTGGGGTCGTCTTGAACGTATACCGTTAGCGCTCGGCCCTCTTCTTCGATTTCCTTCAAAATCGGCGCAACCAACACGCAGGTCGGACAGTCGTGCTTGACCACTGCAACGTAGCCCTCGGGGAATTTAATGCTCACGCGGTTGCCTCAAGGATCATGTTCATCGGGGTCTCGGCGGCGCGTCGGATCTTGGCGAATCCGGCCTGCTTGAGGACATCGGTAATACGCGCTTCTCCAGCCTGTGCACCCAAGCATAGACCAACGTCCTGAGCCCGCGAAGTAGGGACGCATACCAGCGTTGAAAATCCATAGAAGATCGCACCCAATAGATGCAGGTTGTCACCGAGCGCGTCGGCGGCCATCGGTTCGACCACCATAAAGCTGCCACCCGGCTTTAGTGCCTGGCGAATATGTTTGGCCGCCCCAACGGGATCACCCATATCGTGAAGCGCGTCAAAGATACAAATCAAATCGTAGTCCGCACCGGGAAAGCCGCTGGAATCGGCGGTATCGAATTGCGCATTCGTCACGCCTTCGGTCTTGGCGTTGTCCTGCGCCTGAACGATTGACGGTTCGTGGAAATCAAAACCGTAAAATGAGGAGTTGGGAAATGCCTTCGCCATTAGGTTCGTTGAGGAGCCCAAACCGCAGCCGACGTCGGCGACCTTGGCGCCGGATTTTAATTTGTCTTCCACGCCATTGAGTGCCGGGATCCAACTCGAAAGCAGGTTCATTTCGTAGCCGGGGCGAAAAAAACGGTAGGTGCCGGAGAAACAGCAAGGGTGGTGTTGCGACCAAGGCCGTCCGCGTCCGCTTTTGAAGACTTCCAACGCGGTATCGTGATTAGCGTATTGGCCGACCAAGGCTTGAAAGAAGCCTTGCATA
Organism: Pseudomonadota bacterium; assembly: GCA_039030125.1. GTDB lineage: Bacteria > Pseudomonadota > Gammaproteobacteria > JBCCEV01. The sequence goes on from JBCCEV010000241.1 coordinate 3,410, forward strand.
CACGTCGGTTCTCCCTCATGGGCGAATATCGCGGCCTGCTCCGGCGACAAA
>JBCCEV010000242.1:0-3315 GCA_039030125.1 Pseudomonadota bacterium
CATAAAAATGCATTGCTAGCATCGCCTCCATCTTCTGCTTGGGGCGCGACATGTATCAATACAACGACGTCGATCAACAGCTCGTCAATGAGCGCGTAGCGCAGTTTCGCGATCAAACCGAGCGCTACCTCAGCGGCCAACTCACCGAGGACGAATATCGACCGTTGCGTCTCATGAATGGCCTGTATATCCAGACCCACGCGCCGATGCTGCGTGTCGCCATTCCTTATGGGACCCTCTCCAGCGCGCAACTTCGCAAGCTGGCCGAAATCGCGTGGCGCTATGATCGGGGCTACGGACATTTCAGCACCCGCCAGAACATTCAGTTCAATTGGCCCAAGCTTCACGAGGTGCCAGAAATTCTCGCCGAACTCGCGACCGTTCAAATGCACGCGATTCAGACCAGTGGTAATTGTGTGCGTAACGTTACTACTGATCACCTCGCGGGTGTCGCAGTCGATGAGATCGCCGATCCCCGGCCCTACTGTGAGCTGCTTCGTCAATGGTCAACGTTTCATCCTGAATTTTCCTATTTGCCGAGAAAATTTAAGATTGCAGTGAGTGGTGCGCGCGCCGATCGCGCGGCGGTTGCCTTCCACGATATTGGGCTGCGCATCGTGTCCCAAAATCAAGGTGCTCTTGGTCTACAGGTGCTGGTAGGCGGTGGCCAAGGGCGTACGCCGCGGGTCGGGCAAGTGTTGGAGCCATTTATCGACGATCGAGATCTGCTCTCCTACACCGAGGCTATCTTGCGCGTCTACAACCGCTTTGGTCGGCGGGACAACAAATACAAAGCGCGGATAAAAATTCTGGTTGGCGATCTCGGTGTTGATCGGTTTCGCGAGCTCGTCCGCGAGGAATGGAAGCGAAATCGTAATAGCGAATTGCGCCTCACTGATCATCAGCTTGACGCAATGAAGGCCCACTTTAAAGCGCCGGCGTATCGTTCCGTCGCACGTTCTGTGATGCTCGATGCATGGCGCGCGATGGACCCTGAATTCAATCGCTGGTACGACCGCAATACCGTCGCGCATCGTCAGCCGGGCTATCGCGTGGTGATCATTTCACTCAAAGCAGCTCATCAAGCGCCCGGAGACGCGAGCGCCAAACAAATGGAATTGATAGCGGATCTTGCCGATCGCTATGGATTTTCTGAAATCCGCGTGACTCATGGACAAAATTTGGTGCTACCCGATGTTTTAGAAGGTGATCTTCGAGAGATCTGGAGGGCGTTGGTCGCCGAAGAGCTGGCTACACCAAACATCGGTTTGTTGACCGACGTCATTTGTTGCCCCGGCAAAGATTTTTGCCATTTGGCCAATGCGCGCTCGATTCCTTTAGCGCGCGACATCGCCGAACGTTTCGACAATCTTGATTACTTGCACGATATCGGTGACATCGATATCAAGATGTCCGGCTGTATGAATGCTTGCGGACATCACCACGTCGGACAGATCGGGATCTTAGGCGTTGAAAAAAGTGGCAAGGAGTTTTATCAAATAACCATCGGCGGGGAAGCCGGCAACGACGCAATGCTAGGTTCGCGGCTCGGTCCGGCAATCGAGTACGACCGCTTGGTTGATGCAATAGAAAGTCTTGTCGGCTGTTACCTGCGCCACCGCGACGGCGACGAGTCCTTCCGTTTAACCTTCAAGCGGATCGGCTTGGAGCCATTCCGCGAAGCTGTGTATTCGCACGCATAGGGAAAAAGCGGTGGAGATAATCACTCACCAAGGGCTAATCAAGCGTGATGCCTGGCAGCTTAATACCGATGATGAACGACATGCTGCGAGCCATGAGATCTTGTCCCTCGAGCGTTGGTGCAAGTGGCGCGAGGAAGTCGCGTTCCCCATCGCGCCATTAATTACCGGTGATGATGCGTTCGAAGAGCTCGCGGTTGGTTTGACCTCAGTGCCACTTATCGCCGTTAGCTTTCCAAATCTCACCGATGGCCGCGGTTATTCCATTGCTTATGCGCTGCGAAAACATTATCGATTCGCAGGCGATCTGCGGGCGATCGGGGACATCCAACGCGATCAGATGGCGTATCTCGTTCGTGCGGGATTTTCTTCTTTCGAAATTGACCATGACCAGCATGCCGAGGATTTAATAAGGGGTTTAACCGATACGTTTTCGCATGCTTATCAGACAGCGGTAGCTTAAAAACCGGCTAATCCGACTTGAAAATTCGTGATCGGGCCCTATGTTTCAAAGTAACGACAGCGAAACAAACTCTATGGACGAAAATCCTCCCGACATCCTGATCCCGCAAGACGATATCAACCCTGGCAACGTGCCCGCGCCGGTGCGCGATTTGTATCCCGAGCGATTGTTGATTTTACCGGTCCTCTCGCGCCCGTACTTTCCCGTGCAAACAATGCCGGTGGTCTTGGATGAGAAGCCCTGGATCGAAACCATTGAGCGCGTTGGAAAGACGCCTCAGCACTTAGTTGGTTTGTTGTGGGCTGAAGAACACGAAAGTGATATCCCCACGGTGGGCGAATTGTCGCGGACCGGCAGCATCGTGCGCTTGCATCAACCACAACGAGTTGAAGGTAAGGTTCAGTTTATTGCCGAGGGTCTTGATCGATTCCAGATCGAAGATTGGGTCGGCGGTAAGCCACCGTTGGTCGCGACCGTGAGTTATCCGCAGCCGCTGGCGGAAGACGAGGATCAAAAGCGCGCCTACGCGCTTGCAATTATCAACAAGATCAAGGAACTGCTGCCGCTTAACCCGCTATACAAAGAAAGCCTCAAGGGTTTCTTGGAGCGGTTCACACCAGAAGATGCATCGCCGTTGGCGGATTTCGCGGCGGCGCTGACTAGCGCCCAGGCGCCGGAGCTGCAGCAAGTGCTGGACCAGGTCCCGCTTCTGCCGCGCATGGAGAAAGTGCTGGCGCTGCTTCAACGCGAGGTCGAAGTCGCGGGTTTGCAGACTGAAATTCAAAAACGCGTCGAACAGAGAATGGGCGAGCAACAGCGCGAGTTCTTTTTGCGCCAACAGCTTAAGGAAATCCAAAAGGAATTGGGAATTCAAAAAGACGACAAAACCGTTGAATCCGAGCGTTTCACTAATCGCTTGGAAGAACTGAACGTCCCCGCGCACGCGCAGGCGAGAATCGACGACGAGCTGGAGAAATTTTCCTACCTTGAGCCTGGATCCCCTGAATACGGAGTGACGAGAAACTATCTCGATACGCTCACCGATCTTCCGTGGGGAAAGGTGTCCGCCGATCACTTAGATCTCGAAGGAGCGCGAGAGATTCTGGAACGCGATCACGAGTGACTCCATGATGTGAAGGAGCGAATCATAGA
>JBCCEV010000243.1:0-3315 GCA_039030125.1 Pseudomonadota bacterium
ATGAAAAAGTCGAAGCGATCCATCGCGACTGTCAACAGATCATTGAAGAGCGTGGTTCCCAGATGGAGTGCCTGATCGGACGGGAGGGCACTCTCGTAGAGTTCTAGTGTCGTCTCAGATCACTATCAGCGTTAACGGTGAGTCCCGCGATTTCGCCGCGACTGCGAACATTGATGACATCGTTCGCGAAATCGCTGTGCGAGGTCGTTATGCGGTCGAGGTAAACGGTGAAATTTTACCGAAATCGCACCATTCAAATTACACGCTCAAGGCCGGAGACATCGTCGAGGTCGTTCAAGCAATCGGGGGCGGATAAAAATATGAAAGCAGCGGATGATGAGTTGCGCGTCTTTGATCGGAAATTCAAATCGCGGCTTTTGGTCGGTACCGGCAAGTACCAAAATTTCGATGAGACGAAAGCCGCGATCGATGCCAGCGGGGCCGAAATAATCACGGTTGCAATCCGCAGGACCAATATTGGCCAAAATAGCGATGAGCCTAATCTCTTGGAGGTCCTGTCACCTGAGCAATATACGATTTTGCCCAACACCGCCGGTTGTTATGACGCTAAAACGGCAGTGCGCACATGTCAGCTCGCGCGCGAGTTGCTGGACGGTCACAACCTCGTCAAGCTCGAAGTCTTGGGCGATGAAAAAACGCTTTACCCCGATGTTAGGGAAACGCTCATCGCGACCCGGCAGCTTTGCGATGACGGATTTGAAGTGATGGTGTATACAACCGACGATCCCATCGTGGCGCGCGAATTAGAAGAAATGGGCAAGGTATGCGTGATGCCACTGGCGGCCCCCATCGGCTCCGGTCTTGGCATCCAAAATCGATACGCATTGCGTACCATCATCGAAAACGCAAAAGGTCCAATCATTGTTGATGCCGGCGTTGGGACCGCCTCCGACGCGGCTATCGCGATGGAGTTGGGGTGTGATGGAGTGTTGATGAATACGGCGATCGCCGAGGCGGAAAATCCGGTGCTCATGGCCAGTGCGATGAAGAAGGGTATCGAAGCCGGGCGCGAAGCCTATCTTGCCGGCCGTATGCCCAGACGCGCATACGCATCGGCCTCTTCACCGCTCGACGGCCGTTTTTTTTCCTAGGGCTGACCGCGACCTAACTCCTCTATCGCCGCTGAGCGATGCGCCGCGCCATCCACAGCTACGTTCGTCGTGAAGGCCACTTTACTCGCGGGCAACGTCGCGCATTTGAACAATACTTCGAACAGTTTGATTGGTTTGCGCAACCGCCCGCGCCCGGTATCAAACTGCATGCCGAAATTGGTACGGGCAATGGCGATAATCTGAGCGAGATGGCGCAGCGGTTTCCGTGGCGCAGTTTTATCGCCTGCGAAGTCCATCGCCCCGGCGTCGGTGCATTGCTGAACAAGTTAACCGCTGCACAACTCACCAATGTGCGAATCGCCAATACGGATGCCTGGCAACTGCTTGAAACACTGCCGCAAGAAAGTCTCGCGAGCTGCATGGTGCTATTTCCAGACCCCTGGCCAAAGAAGCGTCACCATAAGCGGCGTCTGCTCAACGCCGAGTTTGTCGACGCCCTGAGCCGAGTGCTATGCCCTGGCGGGCGCGTCTGTGTGGCGACCGACAACGAAGACTACGCTTCCCAGATTTGCAGGACATTCGATCAAAGCGCGGTTTGGATCAACGGTGGAGGGCACGGACGTTTCAGCATCCGCTTGAAACACCGTTTACAGACGCGCTACGAAGCGCGCGCCACGCGCTTGGGACATAAGGTTTTTAACTGCGCGTTTATTCGAGCTGCTTGGAGGTAGGTGTTGGGTTATTCGCAAATCAGACCGAAGCTTCGGCAGCGGCGCTGGCACTTTCGGAATCCGCGCGGATCAATATTGCACACATTCTCCCATTGACGGCACGCATGAACACATTCCTGATCCTCAGCTACCTCTTCTTGGAGCTCCGTTTGGGGGGTCGTTCGTAAGGGAATTTTCTCTTCGTCCTGTGCGGTTAGGGCCGGCGAGAAGGCCATCAAGATCAAAGCTAACGATAAAATTTGTTTTGTCATAGCGTTCTCCGAGCGTGGCTTTAGGACATCATTGGTGGTCGCGCGTTCCCAACTTATGCACTCATTTCGCGGTCAATTTGAGATTCCTTTCGATATTTCTCTGCAGAACTGCCGAGCGCGCACGTGCTTGTTGAACTTCAGCGGGCGATAGCTCGTTTTCCATTCCCGAGATCATTGCTTTGGCATCTGGATTTCCGCCTTGTGCACTGACGCTCAACCACGCGAATGCTTCGACCAAATCGGGCTGGCTTCCACCCCCACCGGCGTGCAGCGCACCAAGGTTTAGCTGGGCAGTGGCAGAGCCGTGCAGGGCTGCTTGTTTCAACCAGAATTCTCCTTCCTCAACGATCGCAAAGTCCGTTTTTTGGGTGAGATAGAAAAGTCCCAGGTAAGTTTGAGCATCGCGATTACCTTCCTCGGCAAGGGTGCGCAGCCGTTTTTCACCGCGTTTGCGCTGGCCATCGTCCTGGCCTTGTTGTAGGTCCATCCGCGCCAGCGCGACGGACGCCGGTGCATGCCCGCTGTTTGCAGCCAGGCGCAGCCAGTGTTCGGCACGCTCGACATCGCCGAGCTCGGTGAGAAAGATAATCCCAAGATTGAATTGCGCCGGTATCGAACCATTTGCCGCGGCTTTCTCGAACCACGAAATGGCAAGGTCGATGTCTCTTTGCACGCCATTATCACGCTGAAAGACCAGGCCCAAGAAGAACTGGGCGTCGATGTCATCAAGGTGCGCCGCTCGTTGCAGCCACGGGAGTGCGGCTTGATCATCGGGCGCGGTGCCGTAGCCACGAAGATGCATCATGGCGATGTTAAAGATCGCGCCGGCAAGTTCCTGGTCGGCGGCTTTTTCAAACATTTCGCGGGCAGCGACAAAGTCTTGATCGACCCCGTAACCACGAAGGTACATGACACCGAGGTTATTTTGCGCTGCCGCGTCGCCCCATTGCGCATGTTGGGTGAAGTGCGTGATGGCGGTTTCGTAGTCGCCAGCGCGGAACGCGGCGGTACCAGATTCGCCAGACACATGGCCCGGAAGGGCGAATAACCCTAGTAAAAATAATGAGTAAGCAAGATTTTGCACAATATCTTAATTTTGCGTTCCAGGCCTAGTACACCTGGGAAAAATTCCCAAGTCGGCCGTAAACCCTGATCGCTAGGATACTCGTCGTAGCGATAGTTACGCTTGACTTTGAGCGTTTCTCCCGCCGGCGTTCGCCGGCGGGTCTTTTTAAGTCCCCTTCTATAGACTTATTTTAG
>JBCCEV010000244.1:0-3231 GCA_039030125.1 Pseudomonadota bacterium
AGAGCGAACCCGCTCTCAAGCGGGTTGGTGAAGTGGGTGACGGTTGGTGGGGTGTGAACGTGGATGCCCCAGCCGCGGCAGAGTGCATGGCAAAGATTAAAACCCATGCCGAAGCCGCGGGCCGCGATGCGAGCAAGCTGTCCTATGCCACCTCGCCAGGGATCGGAATCCCGGTCAGCCTCGATGAAGTCAAGCAGATGGCCGATGTGGGTGTGGATCAAGTGATTATCGCCGTGATCGCTCCCACCGCAGACGAGTATAAGCGCGGGATCGAAGCCGCGGCGGAATCTCTGGTCGTCCCCTCATCTAACCTATAGGATAGGTCATTAATAGTCTATAAATCAGTAGCCTACAGACTAGTCAAACGCCGGCGCCAAGCAATCCGTCAGCTCATTAGCCATTATTTACCTATTGGTTAAGTTACAACAATTGGGGAACATGTAGACGCACAAACGCCTTTAGCTGCTCGGGGTGCTGACCGGCCCGCGTGCGGATTGCAAGGGTATGAAGGACCCCCTGCAGACCCATGGCCGTCGCCGCAACGTGATGACCTTGCTCCGCGGTCGCGCCCAGGCCGGCGGCTGTGATGATTTCGCGGAATGCGGCATCCATCGCCGTTACCGCGGTTGCCAAATCGCGTTGCACCTCGGGGCAATTAATCGTCTCAGTGGGCGCTGTGCAGACCAATAGACAACCGAGCGGTGGATCGTTGAGGCAATAAAAGTCGATTTCTTTCTCAAATAACTCCACGAGCGCGTCGCTCAGACTCATTTTCGAGTCCTTGAGCGCCAGGATCGCGTCGGTAAGTTGGCCGCAGAAAGCATTGAGCGCCTGGCGGTAAATGGCTTCCTTGGGCCCAAATGCAGCGTAAATGCTGGGTTTGCTCATGGCCATCGCGCCTGCCAGGCGATCGACTGACGTCGCCGAGTATCCATGCGTCCAAAATACTGAAATCGCTGCAGAAAGCGCTGTATCGCGATCAAATTCGGGCGGTCTTCCGCGCTGTCGCTTAACTTTCATACCAGCTAGTATAAAATAGGTATTCCGTTTCGGGTATCCCGTCAACCAAAGAGGACCTTATGAAAGCTGCCGTTGTTGAAGCGCTCAATGAACCCCTCGTTTATAAAGACGTGCCGGAGCCCAGCGTGGGTCCGCGTGAACTGCTCGTTAAAGTGCATGCGTGCGGCGTATGCAATGGTGATGTGGATGCACACAACGGGATCTTCCCAGATTTCGCCTCACCCCTGCCGCCGCGCATTCTTGGCCATCGGATTTCCGGGACGGTGGTGGAAGTTGGCGAGGGCGTAACGCGTCTGGCGATCGGCGACGCGGTTGGCGTCCCCCTGATTCACCAGTCTTGCGGGCGCTGCAGCTACTGTTTTGATGGCCTGCACATGCTCTGCGCAGAAGTGCAATTGACCGGTTTTCAAGCCGACGGTGGCTACGCGGAATACGTTAAAGCACAGGAAAACTATGTGGCACGGATCCCCACTGGACTCGATATGGACCAGGCCGCCCATCTCACCTGCACCGGCGTTACTGCCTGGGGCGCTCTAAAGGCGGCTGACGTGAAAGCAGGGGATTGGTGCGCGATCTACGGTTTGGGGGCCGTCGGAGAATATACCCTCCAGTTTGCCAAGTCTTTCGGCCTGAATGTGGTCGCGATCAGTGGGTTTGACGAAGCTTTGGAGATTGCCTCGCAAAATGGGGCGGATTTGCTGATCAACAGCCGCCGTGACGACGTCGGCACCAAGATCCAAGAAGAAATCGGTGGGGCCCACGCCGTTATTGTCAACAGCGTCAAATTGGGACCTTTCGAGGCCGGGTTTAGCGCGTTGCGGGCAAAAGGCACTTTGGTGGGGATCGGCTTACCGATGGAAAAACTTCCGATCCCGATCTTCGAAATGATTGTGCGCGAGATTACGGTGCGAGGGTCTTTTGTTGGATCTCGCAACGATCTTGAAACCGCCTACCACACCGCTTTGCGCGACAACATCCGGATCGATATTGAGGAGGCGCCGCTGGCGGAAGTGAATGAGGTTTACGCGCAGATCAAAGCGGGCTCGACGACCGCTAGAGTTCTTTTAAGACCTTGATTATTTTATACCTAGGCTACGGGAGATGAAGATTGATGGCAGATGAGACAAAAGGCGCCTGTTTCTGTGGTGCGGTCGAAATTACGCTGAGCGGTAGAGCCGACTCAATGGGATATTGCCACTGTGAGTCGTGCCGACAGTGGTCCGGCGATCCCGTGCACGCATGGACAATTTGGAGCGAAGGCCAGGTTAGTATTACCAAAGGCGAGGCCCAAGTGCGGACTTTTCAAAAATCACCCGAGAGTCTTTCGCATCGCAAATTTTGCCTGGAGTGCGGTGGTCACTTTGCCATTCATCACCCAACGTTAGGTATCTATGACGTTTTTCCCGGCGTCCTGAAGGATTTTGAGTTTGACGGGCGCGTGCATATCAACTGCGCAGAATGGGTGATGCGGGCCACCGACGACTTGCCAAAATTCAAAGATTTCCCCCCAGAGCTCACCGTGGCCTTCGGCGGCACCGGCGAACCCATGCCTTGAAACCCATCAATGCTTTTATCTGAGCTTAAGATCCGGGAGGTTACGCTGCCAAACCGCGTTTGCGTCTCGCCGATGAGCCAGTACGCAGCGGCCGAGGGCTTTGCGAATGATTGGCATTTCGCTCACCTTAGTCGTTTTGCGCTCGGTGGCTGCGGGCTGGTGTTTACCGAGGCGACCGCGGTGTCGCGAGATGCTCGGCGCACGCACGGCGATCTTGGTCTCTGGGACGACAGCCAAATTCCGGCGCTTTCCCGCATTGCGGGTTTTATCAAGGCTCAGGGCTCGGTAGCCGGCGTCCAACTGGCGCATGCCGGGCGCAAAGCGAGTGAAAGGCGCCCGTGGCACGGAGAAACGCCGGTTAATGCGGAAGATATCGAACTTCGCGGCGAGTCGCCGTGGCAGGCCGTGGGGCCTACTGATGAGGTCTACGGTCCCGAATGGCCTACACCGCATGTCCTGAGTAGCGCCGAAATTTGGCGGATCGTGGACGACTTCGCGCGAAACTACACGCTTTCGCAGATAGCGTGTAGTTTTGCATATATGATTTCTATTGCTTACTTACTTTTTCAACAACTTTGCTTGATAAGTCATCGACAGTTTTAGGGTTAACATAAATTGTTGTTTCTTTAACTTTAACTTCATCGAATTTGCCAGCT
>JBCCEV010000245.1:0-3142 GCA_039030125.1 Pseudomonadota bacterium
CATCTCGATTGAACGCGGCGCTTCTAATAAACCAAATAAACTATGCAGTACCAAAGATTGTTTTTTTTAATTAGGTGCTACCTATGTTAGTTACTCCTTCAAAAAATTTCAGCGTAAAAATACTAGCGACCGAAGTATCAGAGTAGTTCATCGCGAACGCCATGGCAGGTGACGTAAAAATCAAATCAAAATTCTCGTCACCATTCAAAACATATTCTGCCCCCGCTAACGCCGAGGTGAAATTGGTATAGCCGTGCGTCCCAGTTGCCGGAGAGCCCACACCTTGAGCATTATCCACACTGAGATCACCAGACAGACTAACAAGTGCACTGTTGGTGGGGCAGCAACCGATGTCATTAAAGGTTTGTGCCGTAAGGTTGAAATCGAGTACGTCGGCCGATTGAATGATGACGGCACTCGAAGTGCTGCTGTACAGAAAGGTAATCAAGAAAACTTTAACAAAATGTTTCATAGTGGTTCGGCTATATTGGCGAGGCGTGAAGAATAAGAGCGCCCTGCCAAACAATACAGAGAGAAAACGTAAACAAGTGTCTTGGTGAGTACTCGTCGATCCTGTCGAAACCCCAGCCACCAAGAGCTACGCCTGCGCTGAGGCTTTAACGGTCTGGAAAATGGGGGCGGACGGGAACCCATGTATCTTCTGCCGGCGTCGGCGTCTCACCGGCTAGAGAGTTCGTCCACGTTGGTACAAGGACACCGAGCTTGAGCTTAACTCGATCCGTCAGCGCCCGCTAACCGCATGGCGAATCTGGTCTATCTGCTCTCTTTAGTTAGCAAAGCGGATCTAAAGATCTCCGAGCGCGTTTAAGCTCAAAATGTGTCCCGGATAAACCATCGCCGTGGCGGTCGCGAGTTCCATGACCGCTAGCCCGTTGAGTACCATCTCCGCATGCGGCCCCTCGCCGTTGACCAGGCGTGTGTCGCAAAATCTGCCCTCCTCGGGAAAGTAAAGCGCGCCAGCGCCGATCTCAGCGGAGGAGAGCTCGCTCACGACAGATTTCAAAGCCACCCGTACCGGATCAGCGGCTACAGCGGACTGCTCGTCCCGTCGCGGAGCAGATTCTCCTGATCCCGTCCTTTCACCCAGCCGAGGCTCGGGCCGCTGCGATAACCGATGATCCGTTGACCCGCATATGAGAGCTTGGCGGCGACGTCCGCTGGCACGGCGATGTACTGGTTCTCTTCCTGCCGCGCCCAATCCGCGATGTAGGACGCAAAAAATGCGCGCCGGCCGTCGTCCACCTCACTGGCGCCGGCACCGTGCAGAGTCCTTGACAGCCACGCGACCGCGGAGCCTTTAGGCATCTCGGCCGAGGCGACCTCGTCGGGCTGCGCGATCCGATCCTCGGGCCAGTGGTTGCTGCCGGGTACGACCCGCGTCGCGCCGTTATCGACTCGAAAGTCGGAGCCTGCCCAGTTCACCGACAGGTCGAATTCGTGGATCTGCGGCAGATGGGCAACCCACGGCTGATAGATTGCGGTCTCGCGATGCAGGACCTGATTGCCGCTACCGCAGCCGACCTCAAGCATGACTGTGGCACCGAGGGTGTAGTGGTGACAGTACGGGCCTTCGTCATCCGTGCCATGCGCGATCAACTGCTGGCCGCCGTGGCCATCGTCGACAACCTCAAGCTGGCGAAAGCTGGTATACGGCCACTCGCCGTAGGCTGCTGGGACATCCGCCGCGGGCGACATGGGCGCGTGAGGCTTCAAGATCGCATCGGCAAGCTCGAGCATCTTCGGATGAAGCACCAGCCGCTCGACGTAGGTGGGGCTGATCCCGGCAAGCCCGCCAATGGTCTTGTTCCCCGCCGGCCACAGAATGTCGCCCCCAGCCGCGCGTTCGTGCTCAGCGCTGTTCGCGAGGATCTCATCGTAGACCTCGTCCATCAGCTCCGGCGGCGCAAGATTCAGCAGGATAACCCCACCGTCGCGGTTCAGCGCCTCAACGATATCGTCTATCGCCGCACCGGCCTCGAAACTCATAAGAGACTTCGCCATCGCTCCAACCCTCTACTGCAGTCGTTGATGCAGGAGCTTAACGCGATCACGGCCGTTGGTACACGAACCACGGAGCTGTCACCTCACAGTTCGACGTGCAGGGAGTGGCGGTGGATGGGTTGGTCGTTGCTGGGGATACAGACCTTCGGGTTACGATGACGGTAATGAAAATAACAGACGTTCGCGCCCTACCGATCTCGTTCTCGATTCCATCTGAATTTCAGGTGTCGTTAGGCATTGGCCGCACGATAAAACGCGATGCCGTGCTGGTGCGGGTTGAAACCGCCGATGGGTTCGTTGGCTGGGGAGAATCGCACGCGGCACGCGCCCCGACGGCCATCGCTGAATTGATCAACACCACTTTACGATCGTTGATTATCGGCATGGTGGCTGACGATATTGGCGCTGTTTGGAATCGTATCTATGACCGCCAGCTTGCAAGCCACGGCGCAGGGACAGCATCGATTATCGCGATGAGCGGCATCGATATCGCGTTATGGGATATCAAGGGCAAGCGGGCCGAGCGCCCGGTGTATGAATTATTGGGCGGGGCTTTGCGACAGGTGCCGGCCTACGCGGGCGGGATTGCGCTCGGCTATCAGCCACGAGATGAATTGCGGCGCGAACTCGATCGCGTATTGAACTCAGGCTACACCGCACTGAAGCTCCGTCTGGGTGATGCGTTAGACCAAGACGAAGAGCGCGTCGTGGCTGCACGTGCTCACGTCGGCGATGCCGTTGCGATTCTGACTGATGCGAATACGGCGTATGACTTACCGGCAGTCGCGCGGATGGCACCGACGTTAGAAAGCAACAATGTTCTATGGTTGGAAGAGCCGTTCCCAGCGCACGCCTACCAAGACTACATCGCGGCCGCCAAACAACTATCAGTGCCGCTCGCTGCCGGTGAAAACCATTACGCGCGCTTTGATTTCGAACGCGTGCGCGACGATGGCGCGATTACGATCTGGCAGCCGGACGTCTCCAAAGCGGGTGGCCTATCGGAAATTTTGCGTATTGCATCGATGGCCCAGGACTTGGATATCACAATTCATCCGCACACCTCCGTGACCCGGGTGAACATGGCGGCGTCGCTACATCTCTTATGCGCGCTATCAAA
>JBCCEV010000246.1:0-3130 GCA_039030125.1 Pseudomonadota bacterium
CCGTTAGCGCATCATCTTCCCATTCAGTGACGGTGCTGCCAGCGGTGAGATCGTTGCCACCCTCCAAACCCGCGTACTCGGCAATGGCCGCGGTGTTGGATTGCGCGCTACTTGCTTCAATATCAGCCGCGGCAATCAAATCGTAGGTGATGACGATAATGTTCGAGCCCGTCGCGTTCGCAACGTCGTCTGCGGTGTCGTCCGTGCCCATAGGGTCGTAGCCGGCAGCAATCGCGCCGTTGGTGGCGCTGAGATCTGCGATTCGAATACCACCCGCGAAGAGATCAAGTGCGCTGCCGCCATCCAAACTGAGCGCCGTGCCGTCACCGGCGAAGATTTGCAGATTCACGGTGGCGAGCGAAGGTGCGTCATAGCCCGCCGCGGGTAACACATCGGTAATGAGCAAATCGTGCGCGTCTAACGCGCCAGTATTGTGAATCACCAGTGCAAACTTCACAGCGTCGCCGGCATCGATGTCTTCCAGATCGCTATCTATGGGATCAGCCGACAAACCCGCCGTCGTAATTGGTGCGGTAAACGGTGGTGTGCCGGCCAAGCCTGGATCGTCAAACCCGTAGGCCGCTTCGGGATCAGTCAAATCAGTTCGATCAACAGAAACAACGGATTTTTTAATTTCGAGTTCCGGCGCACGAATGGTGATAGGCACATTATCGATATCGCTAAACGGCATCACGTCGGTGTCGTTGAACGTTGCCTGAACCTGGTTCGTGAGCTTCAACCCATCTGAAATAAACACTTCGTTAGTCGGCACCGTAAAGACAAAATCGATGATCGCCAGTCCTTCGTCAGGCGAATCGAAGGTGCCGAAGTTAAACTCGTAGGTGTTAGCGTTCGAATTAAACGTGATCTGTGGCGTCGCGAATTCACCCCCTTCTTGCACCCCGGTGAAATCGCCAAGATTGTGCTGCGAGGTAAAGCGTGCGACACCAACAGCCGGCAAACTCGCTTGCTCGGTTGTTGTGTTAGTCAAATCATAAGGCGTGGCGTCAAACGTAATGCCACCTGCCGCGTCAATATCGTCAACATCAAAAATTGGTAACGGTAAATAATCGGTAAGGACCACGCCTTCGGCGTCGGCAGTGGGGATCTCAAAACGCAGTCGGTACGAAACATTCTGACCGGTACCCACGCCTTCGTTGTTCACCACATCATCGATAGCCACAACCTGCTTGGAAACACGACCACCTTCAACCCCAACCGATGCCGCACTGTCATCAGACTCAATGTCGCGATTATCCACGCCCGTGTTATCGGTGGCTTGCGCGGTAATCGTCACCGCGTTGTTTAAGGTATCACCAATATCAACGCTTAAATCGCCGGGCTTCGCGGTGAACGCTTGCGCGATTTGCGCATCGAAAGTGATAAACCCGGTCGTAGGACCCGCGTCGGCAATACCATCGGCATCGATATCGCCAACCAACACCCCGTTACCGCCATCGGCAATCAACTGATCAGATAGTCTAAATTGAATATCTGTGGTACCGGCAGCACCCGCACCGGATGTTTGATTACCGGCCGCAATCACGCCGGTGGTCGTTATGCCGGCTTGCGTGATCGAATACATAGCGTTGTCTAGATAAACCAGACCATCGCCGAGCACATCATCAAGCACGATATTTTTGAACGATGCGTAGTCGGATACTTGAAACGCCAAGGTATATCGAAGGGTATCCCCAGGCGTCGCGCCGTTACCCCCGGGGTCGGCGATAACAGCGACCGTTTTTTGAACATTGATTAAGGTCACGTCGAACTGCAAATCGGTGTCCGCCTCATCATCGACAAACGTGTTACCGCCAAAGTCTGCGCTCGCGCTTGCGTCGTTATTGCGCATACTGTCATCGTTATTGTCACCGTCATTGTCGGGCACGACGTCGTCAAAGTAGCCGGTGTATGTCACCGTGATTTCGACGATGTCGTCGCCGGCGGCGCCTGTGAGGTTGGCAAATTCAACAGAGAAGCTACCGTCGGTGGGGTCTAAGTCGCTTGCGGCATCGGGCGTGCCACCTGTAACAACGACCGGATTGGAGGTAACGATTAAACCCGCAGGCAAAGTGTCTGCGATCACCACGTTCGAGACCGATTGGGAGTCGGCAATGTCCAGACTCAATTCGAATGTAATTGGAAAGTTCGGGCCGGTGGCCACTTCTGCTTCGTCGGCTACGCCGGGACCGTTAACCGTTCCAATCGCTTTTGTCAGGTTAATAATCTGTGGTGTCGCGGTTTCCGTATCCGCGCAGCCGATCAACGGCGGGTCGATGCCCGGATTAACGTTCTGATCGGCGCCTCGCGCGAAACCGCCGGTGGCGGAGATGTCTAAGCCAGTGCCCACCATGGCGGGGTTACCGAGATTGCCGCCGAGATCGGTGTCAAAGGTGGCGGTGAAATCAATGTTTGGTGCGGGTTGGCCCGGTACAAAACTGCCGAACGGGTATTCGAAAATTAATAATTGGTCGCCGTCGCTTCCGCCCGCGGCGAGCGCCAACATGGTCAGCGGATGTTCAGTCACTTCCGTTCCGCTACCGTCCGCAGCAGTTTCCCAACGGTTGTCGGTGGCATCCCAGTACAAGGTAGAACCCACTTGGGTGGCGCCCGACGCTGATAAAATTTCAATCCCCGCGGGTACCACCACATCAACAAACGGTTGATAACCCGCTGCTGCTGGGTTAGTACTCGCGTTCTCAAACGCGACTGCAAAATCAAATTCTTCGTTAATTAGAAAATCTTGATTTGCATCCAACAAAACATCTGCTTCGGGCAAGGGCCCAGTAGCCGGCAGCGCGGCATTAAGTAGGATTCGATCTTCGAGCCGTTCTAGTAGGAGCGGTTTATGAGACGGCTTATTTGGCATAACCGGCTCGCTAAACCCTTGATGCCAGAATTAGGCTACGGGTCGGCGCACCAAAAGGCGTTCGCAACGGAACGCCCGGTGGAATTAGGTCGCGCTGAAACACTTCCATGGTTCTAGTTGTTGTGCCAAATGCCCCTGCAGTTACGGTGCATAACCGCGCGACTCCGTATATGGGCAAGCGCCAATAATCGGCGTAAGAGTGAGAAGTCGCGAAAACTTAAGTCGTTCTTATTATGTGATTTTCTAAGCGAATGCTAATAC
>JBCCEV010000247.1:0-3112 GCA_039030125.1 Pseudomonadota bacterium
GTGGCCTATCGGAAATTTTGCGTATTGCATCGATGGCCCAGGACTTGGATATCACAATTCATCCGCACACCTCCGTGACCCGGGTGAACATGGCGGCGTCGCTACATCTCTTATGCGCGCTATCAAACGGTGGCTATTTCGAAGCCGATTACTCCGCGTTTAACCCGTTTCGCACCGAGCTCACTTCAGGTGGGTATGTTCAACACCCCGACGCCAGTTTCGCGCCGCTGGACTCGCCGGGGCTCGGGGTGACAATCGATGAATCTGCCTTATCCCGCTTTACGGTGATCCCTGGCCCGGGTTACGTGTGAGGGGAATCAAAATTGAGCGCATTAATATGCCGGGTAGTCCAGGTGCCGCTTGTCAAAGCGGATCCAACGCTAACCGTATTCAATTCTGGAGAAAGGCGTCAGGTTTATTTTTTTGTAATAGAGGGCGGATCTATCTCAGCTCAAATAATTCTGTGCCCTTTATTACACTGAGCATCTAGCAGGCAAGAAGAAATGGTGGGACATTCTCGAAAAGGGAACGGTAGGAATAAAGTCTGACCACAGGCAAACAAATAATCCCTACGTTTCCTTTTCTTTTTCTCCGTCTTTCGCAATTCCCTTTCACGTTTCAAACAGACGTGGCACCTTCTCGCCTATTTCGCTGATAAACGCCAGGACCATTAACCATGCCGACTAGAAACATCCATCAATGGGAAACCGACATTTGTGAGGTCGTGAGTAACGACGACGAAGAGGAAATCGTCATTCGCGGTAAGCGTATGAGCGATATGATCGGAACTGTCTCCTTCGTCGACGGCATTTTTTTGATGCTTCAGGGGCGCCTTCCACAGCCGAATGAATCTCGCGTACTTGATGCCTTGATGATCGCCTCAATCGAACATGGTATCGCGCCGCCATCGATGGTGAGTCGTTGTTTCGCGTCCTACGGTACGACCTTACAAGTCGCGATAGGTGGCGCAGTCTTGTCGTTCGGCGATCGCATGGGCGGGCTTGGAGAACAACTTGCGGCGTTGATGGTTGAAACGTTAACGGCGGGGCACCGCGATCCCAACGAAATAGAAGACGAGCATCTGAAAATGATCGCGCGGGACGTCGTGGCGGACTACGCTGCACAAGGTAAGCGGCTACCTGGCTTTGGCATTCCTTTGCATGGTTCTGACCCGCGGGCTCCCGGGGTCCTCGCCGTCGCAAAACGAGAGCATACCTTCAGCGCCTATTGCCGATTCGCTACGTATTTGGGGGAGGCACTTGCCGAGTCGCGAAACGGCAAGGCGATACCCATGAACGTAGATGGTGTCAGCGCGGCGGTGATCCTTGATCTGGGCTTTTCATGGCAGACCACGCGGATGTTTCTGATCACGGCCAGAACCGTCAGCGCCACGGCGCACTTCCTTGAAGAACAGACACAAGATACAACGTGGCGGCACATTCCTGCGGCGGCAATCGATTACGGCGGCGAACAACCTGGCTAGGTCGCAGAAAAAGAGAAAAAGGAAAGCGTTTATTTAACTCGGGAATAGAGGGACGGTTACCTATATCGATCGGAACGCAGCCGGAGAGTCGAACGGATGTTCGAATAGGCTCATTCCGCCGCTAGGTCCAAGCGTTCGCTTGAACGACGTCCTCATTCCATTCCAGACCGAGCCCGGGCTTATCAGGAATGACCAACGCACCGTCTTCGAGCGCATAGGGCTCTTTTAGAATTGGCGCCGCCCAGCTCTGCCATTCCAGCCAATGCGCCGTTTCGGTCACTCGCATCACGTGTGCGCCTACTTCCGGGTATAAATGCGTTGACATCGGCACACCCCACGCACCAGCAATGGCAGCGGCCCGCATCCATCCAGTCACGCCGCCGATACGCATGAAGTCTGGCATCACAAGATCACAGGCGCGCATCTGCAGCGCTTTGTGCATTTCCCGTGGTCCATAAAAGTTCTCGCCAATTTGCAGTGGCGTCTTCAGCTGACTCGCGAGTTGCGCATATCCTTCATAGTTGTCGTACACCACAGGTTCCTCGATCCATGCCAAACCGAGATCATCCAACCGATGACAGCGGTCTAAAGCTTCCGCCATAGACAAACCTTGGTTGTAATCGATCATCAGATGCATGTCTTCGCCCACCGCGCGGCGCACTGCATCGATGGTGGCGTGATCGTCAGCAATCTTCGCGCGGCCCAGTCGGAGTTTGAGTCCCTTAAAGTCACCCTCGTCGCGAAGCATCACGGCTTCGTTCGCGACCTCTTCTGGCGACTTGAGCCATAGACCGTTGCTGTTGTACGACGTAACCGGGCCAACCGTTCCGCCCAAATGAACACACAGCGGCTGATTCGTCGCTCGGGCGACGGCGTCCCAAGCAGCCATATCCAAACCGGCCACTGCGATCATCGAAAATCCTTCGTAACCGATGAAGTGCAGTGTCTTTCGCGCCATCTCGTAGAGCGGAATGGGCGCTACGGGCAGACCTTTGAGTTGATCACTTAAATCGTTGAGCGCCGGAACAAGATAGTTGAGCGACTTCTCGATGTAGGGCTCCAGATACGCCCGGCCGGTGATGCCCTCTTCTGTTTCCAGATCGATGAGGACCAATGGCCACTTGCGAATGGTCGCGATCTTGGCGACTACTGGCCGTTCAAGCGTAAGTGAAACGGCCCGCGCGCGAATGTTGCGCAATGTGAGTGTATTCGGCATATGAACGCGAAGATTTATCCGACAGTTGCCGAATCATAGTGACAAAATGGTGGAAAGGGGTAGGACTGGACTGAAACCATTGCGTCCGTGATTCAGATTTCAGTCGGCTCTCACGCTATTGTTAACAGAGGTCGCAGCGAAACAGGATTGCATCGCGTTAAGACGGCGAATAGTCCATGAAGCGCCGAAACTCTTCTTTGTCGGCGCTCCGTTTTGGGCGATTGAAAGAGGTCGAACTCCGTTAAAGCAGCATTGGGTGACGCGTTAGACCAAGACGAAGAGCGCGTCGTGGCTGCACGTGCTCACGTCGGCGATGCCGTTGCGATTCTGACTGATGCGAATACGGCGTATGACTTACCGGCAGTCGCGCGGATGGCTCCGACGTTAGAAAGCAACAATGTTCTATGGTTGGA
>JBCCEV010000248.1:0-3075 GCA_039030125.1 Pseudomonadota bacterium
CCGCGAACGTCGCGCCACCGCCGGCCGGTTACCAGCCGCCCGCGAACGTCGCGCCACCGCCGGCCGGCTACCAGCCGCCACCGAACGTTGCGCCACCGCCGGCCGGTTATCAGCCGGCACCGAACGTCGCGCCACCGCCGGCCGGTTATCAGCCGCCACCGAACGTCGCGCCACCGCCGGCCGGTTATCAGCCGGTTCCGGAGGTTGCGACACCGTCAGTTGCCGTGCCGCCGGCAGGGTACCAACCTCCGCACCTCGCCGATCAGGGCGCTGCGTCCGCGCCTGAGGTCGCGACGCCTGCTGCGGTACAAGCCGCCGAGCCTGCGGTTGTTCCGGCAGCGGTCGCCGACTCTGGGGCTTTAGCCGATTCCAACGTCCAGGTTGCAAGGCCCAACGTTGCAAGTGCGCCGGGCGCTTTTGTTCCGGCCGCTTATCCAACCAGTTTTGCGCCGCCGCGCTATGTTGCGCCTTCGATGCCGCAGGCGTACTCGGCCGCGCAAGCGCAACTGGCGTTACGCCGGGAGCTAATGCCACAGTCGCACGCAACACCCCTGGATGCGAGTGCGGCCTACACGGAAGGCCAGGTGCTTAATGCGTTCTCGTCAGTTCAACAGGAGCTGGCGGACGACCCAAACGCCGGGGTCCTTGGAGTTGACTACATCAAGGAGCGAATAACGAGTGCGCTCGTTGACGACGGTGCGCCCATGAAAGAGCTGAGCACTGCGCAAAGCGATGCGATTGAGGTTGTTGCGAATTTGTTTGGTTCGCTTCTGGAAGACGCATTCGTGGCATCCGGCGCCAAGCAGCACCTTACGCAGTTGCAACCAGCCGTACATCGGGCGGCGTTGGCCGACTCCTCATTTTTTGAGTCCGAACAACATCCGGTGCGCCGGGTGATCAATCGGATCTCTCAAGTCCAGGATGCCGCCGACACGATCGGCCACGAGCACCATGCGAAGTTGGGTCATTTAGTTGCCGAAGCCAATCGACAATATACCGACGACCCGGATGTTTTCGAGCCCGTGCTCGAAGAGCTAGACGCGATCCTGGAGGAGCAGGGTTCCTCTTATGAGCGTAACGTCGCCAACGTCGTCGAGGCCGCCGAAGAACAGCAACGGATCCTGCAGGAACGGATCGGCGAGGGCGAAACCCTAGGCAGCAGCTCGACGATGGATCGAACCGAGCAACCTGAGGAATGGAACAAATGGCTTGATCGCTCTAAACAACTTGAAGTGGGGCAACGCCTGCTATTTAACGCCAATACTCGAAATCCCATTTCCGTAACCTTGGTGTTTGTCGCCGAGGAATACCGTTTATTCGTATTCGTTGACGAGAAAGGGAACCGATCGCAGTCGTTAACCCTACAACAGACCGCCATGTATCTGCGTCGCGGTCTGTTGAAGTTGATCCACCAAGAGGACGATTTCGCGCTTGACCGTGCTTTGGTTGGCATGGTCAACAAGATCCATAATGAGGTTGAAGAGCGCGCCACGGTCGATGAGCTGACCGGATTTTTGAATCGTAAATCGTTTGTACAACTCATTGAGAATGATTTGCCTGAAACTGAAACCGCGGCGGCACAAAGTGCCGTGCTCGGCCATTTCACCATCGCGAATCTTAAGTCAGTCAACGAAGCCAGTGGCGAAGAGGCGGGCGATGCCTTGGTGCGTGAAATTGCCGAACAACTGAAAACCTCTTTGACTGGCGCCAGGTTCGGACGCTTAACCGGTTCGGAGCTTGGCATATTTTGGAATCGTGGAGGCGCGGAAGCTGCGGAAAAGAAGCTCAAGGCTTGCAGCGAGGAAATGGAGCAATTGGTTGTTGAGTTCGAAGCTCAAGAGCTCAAACCCGAATTTTTTATTGGTATCGCGAGCACCGCCAGCGGACTTGCCGGGGCAGAAGAGCTGATCGACGCGGCCCGCGAGTCTTCGGAGATGGCGCGGGCCATGGGGACTGGATCGGTCTATGTTGCAACCACTGAAAGTGAGCGGCTGCAGAAGCTCGAAAAAATGGTCAGCTACGTGGACAGGGCGTTGGAGAAGGGGCGCCTGGAAATTGCTGCACAAGAGATCCATTCGGCTTCTGGTGGCAGTGGGCGGATGCTGCATGTCGCGGTCGCCGCTCGGGATAGGAACGACAAACTGATCCCCTCTGATGTGCTTCATCAAGCGTTGGTGCGTTCCAACAATGCCAACGAAATTGATCTTTGGGCGTTCAAACGATCGCTAACTTGGCTCGCCGAAAATGAGGAGCTGGTTGAAGATTGTGAAATGATCTCAATCGACCTGACGACCAAAACCGTTAAGAACGAGGACACACCCAATCAGTTGATGACCGAATTCATGCAAACCCCGGTACCGCCAGGCAAGCTGTGCTTTGTGCTACAAGATCGAGACGCTTCGGATAACCTGACCGAGGCTAGCGAGTTGGTGACCGCGCTGCGGTCATTTGGTTGCCGCTTCATGCTTGACGAATTCGGCAGCGGCCACAGCAGTTACGACTATGTCAAAGAACTGGAAGTCGATTACGTTTGTATTCAATCAAGTTTCATTGCCGATGCCGCGCGCGATAATCGTGACTACGCGATGGCCAAGTCGGTAAATGAACTCGCCCACTTTATGGGAAAGAAAACGATTGCCAAGCAGCCTCCTGGCACCGAGGTTGACGAAATGGCGAAACAGATAGGAATCGATCTGATCCGCGATTCTGGAGAAACTATCCTGAGTGGCGGATGGGATGACGAACAAGAGACGGATGCAGAAGAAGACCAAGAAGAAGAATGAACCAAACGCCGGAAAAAATTGGTAAGTACGATGTTATTGATATCCTCGGTAAAGGATCAATGGGGATCGTCTACAAAGGGCACGATGCTTACGTTGATCGCCTCGTAGCCATCACAAGACACCTGCACCGTATCGTTCAAGACGTCTGTGACGTGGTCTCATCGATCATTTCGTCGCGCCACTACAGGGTTGCCTTTTACCTGTCACTCGTCCGTCGCACCTTGGGCAGCGTGACAACGTGACACGATCTTTTGGATCTTTTCTGCACCTAGAAAGGTGTGACACATTTCGC
>JBCCEV010000249.1:0-2901 GCA_039030125.1 Pseudomonadota bacterium
CGCTGATATCGACTGGATGTGATTGCAGACCTTGCTATTGAAATTGTCGACCCGGGACACCCGGACGCGCTGAAACTTATCGGCGAACTCGACGCCTATCAAAACTCTATCTACCCTGAGGAGAGCAATCACCTCGATTCCATCGAGGAATTGCGCGCAGACCACGTGCGCTTTATGGGCGCTTTTCATGACCTCGATATGGTGGCTTGCGGCGCAATCAAGTTGTTTGCCGATTACGCCGAGGTCAAACGCATTTACGTTCCCCCACCACTGCGCGGGAGGGTGATAGGGCGCGCCATGATTCGCGCACTCGAAGCGCAAGCCATGAAACACGGCCGCCATACTGCAAGGATTGAAACCGGGGTCTACCAACCCGAAGCGCTAGCCCTATACCAAATTATGGGCTATCAGAAGTGCGAGGCTTTCGGTGACTACCCCAATGATCCCATGAGCGTCTTTATGCAAAAGGCGCTGGTTCCTCCGATCTAAATACAACTGTGGCAAAGCAAATCCTCGTTGACGAAGAACTGCTCGGCTTTTCTCAAGGCCTGGCCGATGCCGCTCGCAACATCGTTTCTCAGTACTTTCGAAGAACTTACAGCATCGACTCCAAGTCGGACCAAACACCAGTGACGGTCGCCGATCGCGAAATTGAAGCGCGTATGCGCGAGATGATCGCAGCGCAATTTCCCGATCACGGGATTTTCGGTGAAGAGTTTGGCAAAACCCAGGCTGACGCACACCACGTTTGGGTTCTTGATCCGATTGACGGCACGCGGAGTTTTATTACCGGAATGCCGGTGTTCGGGACACTGATCAGTTTGCTGGAGAACCGCCAACCCGTCTTTGGCATGATCGAAATGCCGGCGCTGGGCGAACGCTGGTGGGGCGGCGTTGAGATTGGCGCGCGCTGTAACAACGAACGCGTTGTTGTTTCAGGCTGCGAATCGATTGAGGACTGTCGGTTAGCGACAACTTCACCGGGAATGTTCGATGCAGAACAGCAGAAAGCGGTTGAGCGAGTTGTCGATCGAACGGTGAATTTTCGCTACGGAGGCGATTGCTATAACTACGCGACGTTGGCGAGCGGGTATCTCGATTTGGTGATCGAGGCTGACCTCAAACCCTACGATTTCTGCGCGTTGGTCCCGGTGGTGGAGAGCGCGGGAGGTGTCATCACCGATTGGCAAGGTGCGCGATTAACTCTCGAATCAACCGGCGAAGTGATCGCGGCTGCAACACCGGAATTGCACGCGCAAGCGGTTGAAATCCTAACGGGCTGATTCCCGGGGCGGCAATCTCAATCGGCGTACTGAGCGACCCCGCTCCAAACACTCGCTTAAGAATCGGCGTCATTTGGGGTTGAGTCTGCAGGTGTTTCCATCGGTGCGTCGGTGGGTTCCACCGCGGTGTATTCGTCACTGGCTTTCTTGGCGCTGGTCTTTTTCTTTGATGCTGCTTTCTTTTTGCTAGCGGTCTTCTTGGCAGCCGGCTTTTTCTTCGACGCTGCCTTTTTGGCGGTCGATTTCTTAGCAATGGCCTTTTTATTGGTGGCGGTTTTTTTCGCTTTCGCTTTTGGTTTCTCTGTGGTTGCCTCGGGCACTGCGGGCTCGTCCGCAATAGGTATGCTTACATTTGTCGGTGCCTCCGGGGCGGGCTCAGCACTTGGAGTTTCAGAGGGGATTGTTTCAATGGCGGGTTTGCTCGCGGCCTTTTTCTTCGACGCTGCCTTTTTAGCGGTTGATTTCTTCGCGCTGGCTTTTTTCTTGGCGGTGGTCTTTTTCCTCGTGGGTTTTTCGGTTGCGGCCTCAATTGGCGCAGGTTCCGTCACGGGAGCTTCGCTTGCAGCGATCGGTGTTTCGGGAGCGGGTTCAACACGAGGAGTTTCAGCGGGGAATGCTTCGGTCGTGGCTTTGGCGGCTGCCGTTTTCTTGCTCGCGGTCTTTCTGCGATTTGGCCTCGATGCAGCGATGTCATCAGTGTAATGATCTGAACTGCGGCGGCGCGGTGTCG
This sequence comes from Pseudomonadota bacterium, assembly GCA_039030125.1. Taxonomy (GTDB): domain Bacteria; phylum Pseudomonadota; class Gammaproteobacteria; genus JBCCEV01. The sequence goes on from JBCCEV010000249.1 coordinate 2,014, forward strand.
CGCGGCGTCGATCCGGGGCTTTGACGATTTGGTAAATTGCGTCCGCGAGCGTTTTGCTGATTTTCTTGCCGTCGATACTGCGGGTTTGCAACCAGCTTACAAGGGCTTCGCGATCCGGATGCTCGACGCGCTCTCGGCCCGCAAAAAATTCGTGAACAAGTTCCTGAATTAGGCTGAGAAGTGGCGTCGAATAGGCCGGTGCCCCCGAATCGTCACCGGTGCGGTTTTTCGTGACGTCAAAAGCCTGCAGTTGCTTGTCCATCCACTCCTCGATGCTGCTCGGCTCGAGGATGTACTCGTTGACCAATAGACGGCTGTCACCGTCGAGTGATCCGCGCGGAATCGCAACCAAACCCGCCCACTGCAGGTAGCGCGACAACGACCTGACCTGGTCGAAACTTAATTCCGATTGCTCAGCCAGGCGGCGCACGGTAACCGGGTCGTCAAACCAGGTGCGGTAGTGGTTGCGGCACGCGCTCATCAGGGCGTTGATGTCGGCGAGCAGGGTCGAGACAAATACGCCTTCAAGGATTCGCAAAAAAGGGAGATGCAAGCGATAGGTATTGCGCTCGCGATCGTGCACGATAAATCCGTTGCTCACCAACTGATCGATTACCGAAAGGTGCTTGCCGTAGTCGCGTCGAAAAATCACCGCGTCCCACGTGAGGGTGTCGTCCTGTGCACGTTCCACGAGGTCGTGCAGAATTTCGCGGGTTAGCTTGTCGAATTGGAACTTATGGCTCGCGTTAAATGCCTCTGGCATCGGTTTTTCCTTTTCAGAACATGCGCTTATCAGTGTAGATGAGAGTCATCTAAAAATCGAAGATGAATCCCGATCGACGGTGACAAATTGTGGCTTAGTCGAGGTAGTCGAGCGGCAGGACGGTC
>JBCCEV010000250.1:0-2857 GCA_039030125.1 Pseudomonadota bacterium
CAAGCAGCTGGCGCCGCCGCGTCGGGCCGGCGGTAAGCCGCGCCAGGTCAACCACCTCGACCGTTTCGACATCGACTACGCGCTGTGCATGTACTGCGGCCTCTGCGTTGAGGTGTGCCCGTTCGACGCGCTGTTCTGGAGCCCCGAGTACGAGTACTCCGAGCCGCGCATCGCCGACCTGCTGCACGACAAGGAGAAGCTCGGCGAGTGGATGGAGACGGTGCCCGAGGCGCCGGCTCTCGAGGCGGGAGCCCAGGCGAAGTGAGCATCGAATGGTGAGCGTCACAGTGAGGTCGATCCGTTGATCGCACAGGCTGCATCCGACAGCATCAACGTTGCGCAGAACGTCGGCTTCGGCATCATCGCCGCGCTGATGATCTTCGCCGCGCTCAGCGTGGTGACGACGCGCAACGTGGTGCACGCTGCACTGTGGCTGGTGCTCGTGCTCGCCGGCGTCGCCGCGCAGTACATCCTCGCCGCTGCCGAGTTCGTCGCTGCCTCGCAGGTGCTCGTGTACATCGGCGCCGTGATGGTTCTGTTCTTGTTCGGCATCATGTTGACCCGCGCCCAGATCGGTAAAGAACGCGGGCTCAACAACCCCACGTGGGCGCTGGGCATCCCGGTGGCAGTGGTGCTGCTCGGCCTGCTCGCCTGGGTGATCATCGACGCCTTCGAAGACGACGTGTTGCCCGATCGCGGTCCGACTCCGACCGTTGCCTTGTCCGACCAGTTCTTGTCGATCTATCTCATTCCATTCCTCGCCCTGTCTTTTGTGCTGCTCGCCGCCGCCATCGGCGCCACCGCCACCGTCGGTATATCGGAATACGCCCAAGAACAGCTAGGAGATATCGTCTACATAGATCTTCCTGAAATCGGCGCAGAATCCAGTGTTGGCGAAGAGATTGCGCTCATTGAGTCGGTGAAATCGACCAGTGACGTGTTTGCACCTTTGACTGGCGTCATTGTCGAAGTGAACGAAGCCTTAAGCGAATCGCCGCAACTTATCAATGATTCGCCGCAAGATGATGGCTGGCTGTTTCGTATAGAAGTGGAAGACGAGCAAGAGTTAGAAGAATTGATGAACTCCCAGGGCTACGATGAATTTACCGAAGGTTTGTAGACCCGCGCTGAAGTTTATAGTGCGTGGAGCGCGAGATAAGCTTTCATCGCTTCGCCTATCCAAATCTGCGGTTCTGAGCGCTCTTTGCCTTCCTCAGTTTCGCGCGTTGAAATAATTTCCTTGGCCGTCTCGAACGCTGCCAGCATTGAAGCGCTATTAGGTAGCGCTTGTTCAAAAAAACCTTCACCGAAGTAAGTCCAATCACGCGTGTGCTCGCAGCCGAATGATGCTTTATCGGCGGCCGCTGCGGTAATGATCAAGCTCGTTGGCGACTTAAGCGCGTCGATAAAACTCCCGGAATAGCAGGCCGAGACAATGATAATTCGCCAGTAAACGTGCGCCTCGTCTAGGAAATTCCGCAACATCGTGGCATCCAAGGTCGATAACTGCATGTCATCGAGTTGTACCGCAATGCTGCCATCTTCACTGCCATGCGAGCTCAGAAACACCAAGAGCATATCTTCGTCGAGATTCATTTTGCCGGCGATTGCGCGGATACTGCGTTGTAGGTTGTGGCTAGAGGCCAAAGGTTCGTTGTTAACCGTTTGCGGGTTGTTGATCAAAGCGATGGATTTATCGTGTGTATTGAATTTTTCCGCAACGATTTTCAACGCGCTTTGGACTTCGCGCAGAAATACGTCTTGTTCGCCGTAAGCGGCGAAACCGATACTATAGATATCGACGTTGCCGGGTTCTTCGTTGCTGATTTTATGTAAGGCTTGTTGCAATAAATTTGCCTGCGCGTAGTAAACAGCTTCCACGTCCAAGGTTTCGGCGGCTTCCTCATAGTCCCAAGGCTCATAAAACATTGGTTGCGGCGGAAAGTACCAAATGCTGGACAAACTGATGCCAGCGAAGACCAGCGTGGCGGCAATCATTCGGCGCGGTGCGAACAGGTTTTGCCAGCTAAGCAGCCGATAAAAAGCCGCACATTCAAGGCCAAATACACACCACCAAACGGGGGTTGAATACGCACTATAGGTTGCCGGAAAATACAGTCGCCAGCCGTTAACAAACGGTATCCAGAATGTCGATACAAGTACCGTTACGGCGGCGCTCCCTACTGCCAATGTTAGGAATAGATTCGGCTTCCGCAACAGCAACACGATGCTTGCCACGGCGAGCAACCAAAAGTAATTCAGCGCAGCGTCGCCGGCGACACCCCAAACGGAAAATTTTGCCGGCATGCCAACATCGATTAGATCGTCGAGCGCAGACAAGCCCCATAGCAACCCGCAGAAGATAAACAGTTGAAACAGCGAGCCACGAATTCGACCCGGCGCGGATTGTTGAAATATTGCTAAGCCAGCGAGCTTCAAATTCCAAAACAGGTCTCGCCACGGGCTCGTGGCGGCGTTTGTGCTCTGGGAAGCATCGGCGGGGGTGTTTTCTGAAAATTGCGGATCGTGCATTAAGCTTGCTCGCCATCCGTTTTCTTGTGTGAGCGACAGTGCGTATTATACGGGGTCGGTGGCGAACCGTTTCACTGCTTGAAGCGCTCTGTTTTGAGGAATTTGATGAAAGAACTAGACCAGACTAAAAAAAAGCGGCTGCGTGCCGCTGCCCATCATTTAAAGCCAGTGGTTATGCTGGGTAATCGCGGCTATACAGATTCTGTGGGCGCGGCGATAGACGAAGCGCTCGGCGCACATGAATTGATCAAGGTTCGGCTGCGCGGGATTGAGGCAGACGATCGAGATGCTACGGTTACGCAAATTTGCAACACCTACAAGGCGA
>JBCCEV010000251.1:0-2798 GCA_039030125.1 Pseudomonadota bacterium
GCCGAGGCGTTGCGTCACACCCGGGCGAAAACCTTCCACCAATACGTCCGCCTCGCTGGCGAGTTTCTGCAGGATTTTCTGCGCCGCGCCATCTTTCAGGTTGAGCGTGATGCTTTTCTTATTACGGTTGGTGAATTCAGAGCGCTGCCATTCATCCTGATGCTTAGCGTCAAAATGCTTGGCGTTATCGGGATCCGCCGGCGTGTCGATCTTGATAACCTCAGCACCCATGTCGCCGAGCATCATCGTGCAGAAAGCGCCAGGTGCGACTCGGTTAAGCTCGATAACGCGAATGCCTTCGAGCGGCATGGTCACCTTGATCGCTCCTATTGAAGGTTGAAGCTTTCGTAACCGCTGGCCGCTTCGTTGTCGCATCGCTCGCGAAACAATGGCGAGCCACCGGCGTATAAGAGAAACACCCGCTTTTTGCCTTCCACGTTGGCACCTAAAAACCACGAATCGGTTTTGGGGATCAGCGTGCCTTCAATAACTTCGTGCACGTGTTTCGTCCACTCTTCTTCCGCTTGCGCTTTCGGTTGCATGCTGACGATTGCATTGTCTTCGAGGTGTTTAATGCACTCGCTGACCCATTCCACATTCTGCTCGATACAGCGCGGGATATTGCAAAACGTCGCGCCGTTGTGCGGCCCCACGACGGTGAAGAGGTTCGGAAATCCCTGACTTTGGATACCCAGATAGGTCCTAGGTCCATCGGCCCATTTCTCGTTGAGCGTGGTGCCGTCTTCGCCGTAGATGTCCATTTTGGTAAACGCGCCGGTCACCGCATCGAAGCCGGTCGCGTAGATAATGATGTCGAACTCGTATTCTTTGGCGGAAGTCTTAATGCCATGCTCCGTGATGGCTTCGATTGGGGTTTCCTTAATCGAGACAATATCAACGTTGTCGCGGTTGTAAGCTTCGTAGTAGCCCGAATCCAGGGGTACGCGCTTGGTGCCAAAAGGGTGGTCGTTGGGTACCAGAATTCGGGCTTTTTCCGCATCGTCGATGCGCGCACGAATTTTTTTCTGCACAAACTCGGAGAGTTCGGCATTGGCGGCATCGTCGGTCAAGATGTCGGCGTAGTTGCCAAGCCATAACGCAAATCCCGGTTGCTGGTAGAGTTCCTCATAAAGTGCTTCGCGCTCTTCTTTGCTTAGGTCAAAGGTAGATCCGTCTTTGAAGCCGTGGATGAAGCCGCCGAAGGTCTCCTCGCAACGGTCAAAAATCTGCTGCTGCTTGGCTTGAATCTCACCGTGCTCGTCATCGGTGATCTCGCGATTGCCGAGCGGCAAGATGTAGTTCGCAGTGCGCTGAAAAACCGTGAGGTGACCAATATTTTTTGCGATTTCGGTGATCATCTGCACCGCCGTTGCCCCGGTGCCAATCACGCCGACCCGCTTGTCGCTGAGGTCAATGTCCTCGCGCGGCCAATCCCAGGTGTGCCAGGAGCGGCCCTTGAAGCTATCGATGCCTTTGAAATTCGGAAGATAGGGCTCGGACAACACGCCAATCGCGGTCACGAGGTATCTGCTGCTCGCCGTCTCACCTGATTCGGTCTCGATCGTCCAACGTTTAGCACGCTTGTCGTAACGGGCGCTTTTGACCCGGGTCTCAAATTGAATATCGCGCCTTAAATCGAGTTTATCGGCCACAAAATTCAAGTATTCTAGGGTGTCAGGTTGGGCGGAGAAGTGCTCTTTCCATCGCCACTCGTCCAGAATTTCCTCGGAAAAGGAATAAGCGTAGCTATAGCTTTCGGAATCGAAACGGGCGCCAGGGTAGCGGTTCCAGTACCAGGTGCCGCCCACGTTGGTTCCCGCTTCGTAAACACGCACCGACAAACCTTGCTGACGAAGCATATGCAATTGGTACATGCCGGAAATCCCGGCGCCGACAATGACGGCATCGAATTCTTTGCTTTGAGTCATTCCTATCCCCTCGAAAATGCTCTGACTGCTCGCGAATTTGGGTTACGCAGGCGAAGCCCGTACAGATTATAACGACAGGGCGCTAATAGGAGAGGATCCCGCCACCGGCGATGATCACTTCCCCGGTGATGTAATCGGATTCCGGTAGGCAAAACAGAAACACGGCCCCTGCGGCTTCTTCCGGAGTGCCAGGGCGCCCCAACGGCACCTGGGACAATAAGTGGTCGCGTGCTTCGGCCGAAAAGCCAACGCGGTAATCCTTGCCGCCAACGTCTATTTTTGCAATCTCCTCGGATTCCCAAGTTTGCGTGAGACGAGTCTCAATCAAACCGAAGCCGACACAGTTCACGTTCACGCGGTAACGTCCCCATTCTTTAGCCAGGGATTTCGTGATGCCGATTTGCGCGGCTTTCCCCGCGGAGTAGGCGATTTGTGTGGCGCCGCCATAGATCCCCGCAATCGATGAAATGTTCACGACTTTTCGATGACGGGCCGTGCCTTCTTTAGCTTCCCGCTGCGCCGCTTCACGAATAAATGGTGCGGCCGCGCGCAAGATCCTGAACGGCGCGCTCGCATGGCATTCAAGCATCGCCTGCCATTGTTCATCGGAGGTCTTATGCACGGCGGTGTTCCAGACATAGCCTGCGTTATTGACGATGATGTCGATGCCACCGAAGCGCTCGATCATGGTTGCCACCGCGCGTTCGCCGAAGTCTTCGCCAGTAACATCGCCTGCCAGCGGTACGGCTTTGCCGCCATCAGCGTTGATTGCCTGCGACACCTCGCTCGCGGGACCGTCATCTAGATCCGCGACGACGACCGCGGCACCGGCCTGTGCGAGTTTTTTTGCGAGCGCGGCGCCGACACCGC
>JBCCEV010000252.1:0-2496 GCA_039030125.1 Pseudomonadota bacterium
ATGGCCTCCACGTCGTCGTTTATGGCGTGCCGGAGTTAACCGCCAAAACCCGCATCAGCGCGGCGGACACATTCGTGGCGATCGACGAGGAACTGTTGCTCTAATCCATTAGCAATTTATGGTTTAGCTCTCATCGCCTGCCCAAGAAACGTTTTGGGTGACAAGTAATAAGCAATGAATTTCTCCTCGAAATCTGCGGCGACGGATTTTTCCGGGATCCCCGTTGCCATCAAGGCCGCCTGCCACCGTTTAAGCTTTGGGTATGCCTCGAGAAAGTCGAAGTCCGCGAATCTGTCGATGATCTCAAAGCGGTGCAAGATCGAAATCCATGCAAGATCAATCATTCCTAGCGCGTCACCATCAGCAAAGCGCTGATCACCCAAACGTTCCTCCATCTTGGCTAACGTGGCATTCAGTGTGCCTTGACGCTCTTGCAAGATTTCTTCGCTCGGGCTGCTCATGGCGCTGCATTGGGGGAGATACACCTTCGCGCCGAGCGCACTCCAGGCGCGATCCTGCGCTTTCTTTACCGGGTCTACGGAAGAGATCTCACCCGCGGTGACCTCGTCGATGTATTCACTAATTGCGTCGCTTTCAAACAATGTTCGACCGTCGTCGGTGATCAGAACAGGCACTTGGCCGTGCGGCGAAACCTCCAGAAACCAACGGGGCTTGTTGCTTAATTCGATGTACTCGATCTCGTAGGCGACATTTTTCGCTTCAAGAATCGAGGTAACACGTTGTACGAAAGGGCAAATGGTGAAACTTACAATTTTCATCAGGATTACCGGCGTCCTCTGTTGGTTTGCTGTTTGATTAGACGCATTTGGGTACCAGAGGACGCAGTTACCGGTCCTTAAGATTTCCGTCGGGGTTATTCGGTACACTGCTATCTAGTGTTGACCTGCGGGAAAGCATTTGATGCGCGCAGTCAGAGACAAAATTCACTTTGACGAAAAGTGGACGCTGGATCACCCACAATTTGGCACCGGCCTCGTTTCGACCGAGCCTTTTTGTCACCAGCGTATTTCAAGGCCGAGCGCGAGGCGGTATTTCGTGCGAGTGCGCTTAATGTCAGTAGGGTTGAGGATATACCGAGCACTGGTGACTACGTTGTCAGGGATATCGCCGTTTGCAATGCTTCGGTCTTGATCGTGCGCGGACGCGATGGCGTCATCCGGGCGTTCCATAATGTCTGCAGGCACCGAGCGAGCAAGCTCGCCTGGCCGTAAAAAGGCAGCGACCAATCTTGCGCTTGCAGGTTCCACGGTTGGAACTACGACTTAAGCGGCACGCTTAAGTGCGTTGCGGGCTATTGCGACTTCGAAAATGAAAGAATTTGACCCCAGCACTCATCGCTTGAGCGAAAACAGATGGTTTGAAGATTTCCAGATCGGCGAGATTTTTCCTTTGCCGTCTCGGACCATGACCGACGCCTTATTCGCTGCTTTTCAATTGGCTAGCGGCGACAATCATCCGATCCACTACGACGTGGAGTATTGTAAACGTCGAGGTTACCCCGGCCTTCTCGCTCATGGCCTGCAGGTGTTTATTCAAACCGCTGCTGGCGCAGGTATGTTCCCGCACGTGGTTGATGACAGTTTGGTGGCGTTTAGCGAGGCGTCGTGTCGGTTTCTAGAACCGGTCTACGCAGGGGATACGGTTTATCCGAATCTTGAGGTGGTGGCGCTGGAGCCGCGGAACTCCACCGGCGCCATTACCCTGCGTGCCACAGTCCACAATCAGGACGGCGTGTTGGTCATGGACGGCAATCACAAGTACATCGTTAAGAAACGCCCGGATTAGACCTCTCGATACCTTTAATCTTGAGGCCTGCCGGGAGCGGTAAAAAGCGGCCGAGCGCAAGCATGTGTTCCTATCTTTCGCGCTAGAGCGTCGCGGCCCAGGTATCGTAATAGGTGCGTTCGGCTGCGGGGATCCGCTTGCCGGGCTTGAAGTCTTCACCGGTGTAGTGGGCGACCGGTAACAACGCCCCTTGGGTGATGTCATCTGGGATCCCAAGTAACGCCGCGACCTCTTTTTCATAGGTAAGATGCAATGTCGTCCATGCCGAGCCCAGGCGCCGGGCACGCAAGGCGAGCATCAACGACCACGCCGCCGGAAGAATGGAGCCGTAGCGACCAGCCTGCATCATCGGACCCGAATCTTCGACACGACCTTCCGTACAAGCGATGATATGTACGGGCACCTTCTCAAGGTGCTCGGCGAGATAGGCGGCAGAATCATAAATCCTATCCGCATAGTTCTCACGGCGTGCCGCCAAGTAAGTTGCGAAGCTCTGTCGGTAGTAGTCGGCAATGGTGGTTTTTTTTTCCGCGTCGGTGATCACCAAAAAGTGATACTTGCCTTGATTGCCGCCATCCGGAGCTTGAATCGCAAGTTCAATGCATTCTCGAATGACCGAAAGGTCAACAGGACGGTTAAGGTCGAGACGCTTGCGCACCGAGCGGGTGGTCGTAAGCACGTGATCGATTG
>JBCCEV010000253.1:0-2454 GCA_039030125.1 Pseudomonadota bacterium
GCGCTGGCGGCTACACTCAACCTACCCCAATTCAACAACGCGCGATCCCAGCCATTCTCAACGGCGACGACGTCCTTGGCCGCGCGCAAACGGGTACTGGAAAAACCGCAGCTTTCAGCTTGCCGGTATTGCAACGTATCGATATCGCTGTCCGCGAAAGTTCGCAAAAAAAACGGCGTGCGCCGAAAGCGCTTGTTCTAGCGCCCACGCGCGAGTTGGCGGCCCAGGTCGCCGAAAGTTTCCGCACCTACGGCGTGAAAAAGCGCCTTCGTACCACGGTCGTATTTGGTGGTGTTGGTCTTGGTCCCCAAAAGCACAAACTGACCCGCGGTACCGAAATTCTGGTCGCAACGCCCGGGCGGCTTCTTGACCTTGCCGAGCAACGCTCGGTCAATCTTGGCGAGATCGAGATCTTAGTCATCGACGAAGCTGACCGCATGCTCGACATGGGCTTCATTCGCGATATCCGCAAGATCCTTGCTCTGCTTCCCAAGCGGCGTCAGAACCTGTTGTTCTCGGCGACGTTCTCCAAGGAGATCCGTAAACTCGCCGACAGCATTCTGTTTAAACCGGCCGTGGTCGAAATTGAAAAACGCAACAATCCGGCACGGGCGGTGAAGCAATGCGTTTACCGGGTTGAGCAAGCGAAGAAGCGCAGCTTACTCACGCATCTCCTTGAGGCGGAGTCATGTTGGCAAACGCTGGTCTTCACGCGCACCAAGCACGGCGCCAATCGCCTTAGCCGGCAATTGGTGAAGTCCGGTATCGCTGCCGACGCCATTCATGGTGATCGCAGCCAGGGTGCGCGCACCCGCGCCCTTAAGAATTTCAAGGACGGTAAGGTCCAAGTCATGGTGGCGACCGATATCGCCTCGCGCGGGATCGACATCGACAGCCTGCCCATGGTCATCAATTACGAGATGCCGAACACGCCCGAAGATTACGTGCACCGGATCGGCCGAACCGGCCGGGCGGGAATGACCGGGCGCGCGGTATCGCTGGTTAGTGAGCAGGAAGTCAAACTATTGCGCAGCGTTGAAAAACTGCAGAAGAAGAAGATTGAAACGCGGCGTAACCCCTTAGCCGCCTAATCTCCATATAACGGTTACGGTTTGGTCAACAGCGCCAGCGCTACGTTAACCATCGCCTCAACGCCGGTTTTTATCGTTGGCGCGTAGGCCGGAATGAACTTCGCCGAGTGGAGCGACGGCAATGGGGTGTCGTTTTGTTGCGAAGCCTCGTAGATAGTCTGATCCACCGCGCCCAGCCAAAAAATGAGGCTCGGGATTTTCGGTGTGACCTGGCCGTAGCGCCCAAAGTCCTCGCCGCCCATCGTCGGGGTGCGCTCTTGCACATTGGACGGACCGACCACGGTTTCAAACACCTCAACGGCGCGGCGGGTTAACTCAGGATCATTGAAAGCGACGGGCGTGAACTCGTCTTTGACCGCAACGATTGGGAGCCGGTCGCTCGGGAGATTGGCAGCCATTGCCAGATTGCGCGTGATCCGTTTGATCGACTCGATCATATGTTGGCGGGTCTCCTCGGTATAGGAGCGCAGCGTCAACTGCATTTTGACTTCATCGGGGATCACATTGTGTTTGTGTCCGCCATGAATCGAACCTACCGTGATCACAGCCGGTTCTTGGGCCGAGAGTTCGCGACTGACGATTGTTTGCAGCGCCAGGACGATTTCGGCGGCGAGTACCACGGGATCTTTCGTGAGGTGTGGGTAAGCGCCGTGGCCGCCAACGCCGAGAACGGTAATATCGACCGAGTCGACGTTCGCCAGTGCCGGACCGGCAACATAACCGATGGTCCCTGCGGGCATCGCTGCGTTGACGTGCAAGGCTAAGTTGAAATCGGGCCGTGGGAAACGCGTGAAGAGCCCGTCATCGAGCATAGCCTTGGCGCCCGCACCCCGTTCCTCTGCGGGTTGGGCGATCATCATTAACGTGCCGCGCCATCGATCTTTGGTTGCCACCAAGCTTCGCGCGGTGCCGATCAAGTTGGTGATGTGCACATCATGGCCACAGGCATGCATCACCGGTTTTTCTAGGCCGTCGATGTCAACCGCGCGGGCGGTGCTCGCATAGTCGACGCCCGTGGCTTCTTCGACTGGCAGTGCGTCCATGTCGGCGCGGATCATCACCGTTGGTCCGGCACCGTTTTCCAGCAGCGCCACTAAGCCATGGCCGCCAACCTTGGGGGTCACCTCAAACCCCAAGGCCGCAAGTTCATCGGCGATCCGCTTGGCGGTTTTCTCCTCGCCAAAGGACAGCTCGGGGTGTTGATGAAAATGCCGGTAGAGGGTGCCTAGTTCATCCAGGCTACTTTGACCCAAGCGAAGCGGCTCGGCGGGCGTTGCGAGCGTGGTGAATAACAGCACCGCGAGCGCTGGGAGGGCGAGCTTCATTTCAACGGAGCGCAACGATTTGTTTCGTAATCGTCTAC
>JBCCEV010000254.1:0-2396 GCA_039030125.1 Pseudomonadota bacterium
CTTCAACACGGTGGGAAGTTTTGAGTGCAACTGCACCGAAGGCTACTCGGGAACTGGTCTTGTCTGCTCTGGTGGGTGATGGTTGGCGGCGTGTCTGTGCGCGACGGATCTGGAAATCAGCACCGACTATCTGAGTAATTTCCCGCCCGACAGTGAAGTTGTGACTAATTTCGGGCGGATAAAAAACGAATTTGCGGGCGCTGTCCCGCTGCAGGTCATTGTTTCTAGCGAGTTGGACGGCGCCTTCAATGATCCGGTGCACCTGGCCAGCTTGAAATCGCTTGAACAATGGCTGGAGGCGCAGCCAGAGATTGGCAAGGCAACCACGCTTGTTGATTTCGTCGAACTTCTGCACCGATCTTTCGAACCCCAACAAGCGCAGCATACATCGCTGTCCGCGACGCGTGGCGAGGTTGAGGATTTATTTTTTCTCACCGGCGGTAACGAGTTAGAACGTTTCGTCGATCGGCGCAAGTCCACAACGATCATGCATCTGCAAACCTCGGCCATTTCGACCCGCGAACTCGTCGCCTTGGTTGAGCGTATCGAACAGCGCCTGGACAACTCACCGTTGTATTTTCATGCCGAGGTGACGGGTAGCTCAGCGCTCTTATCGCGCACGCTCGATGATATTGTGCGCGGGCAGATCACCAGCCTATTTGGGGCGCTGGCGGTGATCTATAGCCTGCTTTTGGTGCTGTTCGGCTCAGCTTCGGTTGCGGCATTGGCTTTGCTGCCGAACATGCTCCCGATCGTGTGTTTTTTCGGCTTGCTCGGCGCAACCGGGATCACGCTCAATTTATCGACCAGTTTGGTCGCTGCGGTCGTGCTTGGGATCGCGGTTGATGACACGATGCATTTTCTCTCCAGGTTCAACACCGAGGCGCGGCGGGTCGCCAACGAAGCAGAGGGCCTTGGTAAGGCCTTAGCATCAGTGATCCGTCCGGTAACCTACACCACTGCCGCGTTGTGCTGCGGATTTTTTACGCTGACTTTTGGCGAGCTCCGCTCTCAGGTCGAATTTGGAATGCTGGCGGCGCTGACCTTGCTGATTGCCTGGGTGATCGATTTGACGTTCACGCCCGCCTTGGCTGGCCGGCTGCGCTTTGTCACCCTGTGGGAGGCCTTGAGCGTTGATTTGGGCAAGGCCCCTAATGAGACGATTCCGTTTTTTGCCGGGCTTTCGAACCGCCAAGCGCGGGTAGCCGCGCTATTGGGCTCTATCGAGACCTTTAAGCGTGGCGATCCAATCCTGACCTTAGGCGAAGAAGGGGGCGATATCCATGTCGTGATTGATGGGGAAGCCGTAGCCTACTTAAGCCGTGACGATCACGAAGAAATACTGCGACCCCTAAAACGCGGCGACTTGATCGGGGAGGTGACCTTGTTTCGCGGTGGCTTGAGAACGGCTAACGTGCGGGCGACGTCCGACATGCGTTTGTTGTATCTAGACAACCAATGTCTGGCACGTATCCAGCAGCGCTACCCCAAAATCGGCGCGCAACTCTACCGCAATTTAGGGCTGATCCTGGCCGATCGCCTGGCTGATGTCACCGAGCGACTTTAAATGCTAGATCACGCCATTGGCCCGCAGGGCGGCGACTTCCTCGGCGCTGTGGCCCAGCGATTGAAGAATTGAATCGGTATGCTCGCCAATCGTTGGCGGCTTGGACTTGATCGCGCCCGGCGTCTCGGAGAGCTTGATTGCGATCCCAGGCTGCAGATCGTCGGTCTCATCCACCACCGGCACAACCATGTCGCGGTGTTGTAGCTGAGCATCGTTCATAGCATCGGCCAAGCCGTTTACTTCTCCCACGCAAACGTCCTTATCAGCGAAAAAATTGACCCATTCCGCGCGGGTACGTTGCGTCATAATGGCCGCGATTTCGGCTTTGACCGCCAATTGCGCCGCGTCCGCCGGTGCTTGGAAGTGATTGACCTGCATGCGGTGGGCTTTGAAATCTGGGCGCTCGATGGCATCGCAAAAATTATTCCACAGCCACGGCTCCATGCAGCCCACCGACAGCCATTGTTTATCCTTGGTGGGGTAAACGGTGTAGTAGGGCTGAGTACCACCGAACACGTGCCGGCCGCGCTGTGGTTCCGGTCCGCCAACAAAATAATTCCTGATCCCGGGAACCGCGCCGAGTAACGCAAACGACGTATCCAGGTAGGATACATCGACATGTTGGCCACGCCCGGTGCTCTGTCTGGCCAGCAAGGCGAGCAACACGCCAATGACCCCGTGCATGGTGGCGCCGCCGTAGTCGCCGATCACATTAAGCGGGATTTGCGGTGGTCCGCTGCCATCACCGATCTGTCCGAGCACTCCAGCGATCGCGAGGTAGTTTAGGTCATGAGCCGCTTTATCCCTGTAGGGGCCATCCTGCCCGAAG
>JBCCEV010000255.1:0-2351 GCA_039030125.1 Pseudomonadota bacterium
CCGGCAGCCATGACGTTGTTCAATTTGCTCTGCCACTCGCGGCCCGGGCCAAGCTGTGGCAACTCAAGGTACTCCTTCGCCCATGCTGCGAAAGTTTCTACCGGCTCTGCATGCAAGTGAGGAGAGGACTTTAAAGCGGCGCCAAAAAAGCGGCCCCAATCGATCGTATCCGGGGTTTGCCACCAGCCTTGGGAATTGGCGAAACTCCAAGGACCAAGCTTTGGATCCCAAACCGGTGGGAACGGCGGGATCTGACCGGCGCTGGCCTTGAAAAAATCCGGGGTTGGTGTCGCGCCAAGGAAATCGCGCCAGGTCTCAAATAGTTGTTCTGACAGCCGGGTCCAATCCATTATGAGTCGCTCATGAGGGCTAATAGCTACTTAACGGCGCGGTTCTCGATGAGATCGTCAACGACCGCGGGCTCTGCAAGCGTTGAGGTGTCACCAAGATTTTCAAGTTCGTTGGCGGCAATCTTACGCAAAATTCGGCGCATGATTTTCCCCGAGCGCGTTTTGGGCAAACCGGGCGCCCACTGGATCACATCGGGCGTCGCGATGGGGCCGATTTCCTTGCGTACGTGTTTCACCAGCGTATCGCGTAGCGTCTCATCGGCGTCAACACCTTTCATCAGCGTCACGTACGCGTAAATACCCTGCCCTTTAATATCGTGCGGGTAACCGACGACCGCCGCCTCCGAGACTGCTTCATGCAGCACCAACGCACTCTCGACCTCCGCGGTTCCCATGCGGTGACCGGAAACGTTGATCACATCGTCAATCCGGCCTGTGATCCAGTAATAGCCATCTTCGTCGCGACGCGCACCATCGCCGGTGAAATAAAAGCCGGGAAACATCGAAAAATAGGTTTCCTTAAATCGCTGGTGATCCCCGTAAACGGTGCGCATTTGTCCAGGCCAGGAGCGTTTGATCACTAACGCGCCCTCGCTCGCGCCTTCCAGTTCCTGGCCTTTCTCATCCAGAAGCGCCGGTTCTACCCCAAAAAATGGTAGCGTCGCCGAGCCCGGTTTCAATGCACGCGCGCCTGGCAGGGGCGTGATCAAAACGCCGCCCGTTTCGGTTTGCCACCAGGTATCAACGATCGGGCAGCGGGCGTCTCCGACAACGTGGTAGTACCACTCCCAAGCTTCGGGATTTATCGGCTCGCCAACCGTGCCGAGAATTCTCAGCGACTGGCGGTTGGTCGCCTTTACAAGCTCGTCGCCCTGCCCCATCAATGCTCGCAAAGCAGTCGGCGCGGTGTAGAAAATATTCACTTGGTGTTTGTCTACAACCTGCCACATACGGCCGGCATCGGGATAGGTGGGAACGCCTTCAAACATTAACGTCGTCGCCCCGTTCGCGAGTGGGCCGTAAACGATATAGGTGTGCCCGGTTACCCACCCAACATCCGCGGTGCACCAATAGATATCACCATCGTGATAATCGAAGATGTACTTGTGGGTGATCGCCGCGTGCAAGAGATAACCGCCGGAAGTATGCAGCACTCCTTTGGGCTTGCCGGTAGACCCTGAGGTGTAGAGGATGAAAAGAGGATCTTCGGCGTCGACGATCTCCGGATCGCACTCGGCGCTTTGCGTAGCCACCGCCTCGTGGTACCAAATATCCCGATCGGCATGCCATTCGATATCACCGCCGGTGCGCCGGATAACAAAGACGTTGGTGACGTTCGGACAACTCGACAGTGCTTCATCAACATTGCGCTTCAACGCCACGGCGCGTCCGCCCCTGACTCCTTCATCAGCGGTGATCACTGTCGTGCAATCGGAATCAAGGATCCGATCTTTGAGAGAATCTGGCGAAAAGCCGCCAAATACCACTGAATGGACGGCGCCAATCCGGGCGCAGGCGAGCATCGCGATGGCGGCCTCGGGAACCATCGGCATATAAATCGAAACGCGGTCTCCTTTCTTAACCCCGCGGGCCCGCAGTGCATTTGCGAACCGACAAACCGCCTCGTAAAGCTCTCGGTAGGTGAGGCGGGCATCATCATTGGGGTCGTCGCCCTCCCAGATAATCGCCGTCTGATCGCCCTTCTCGGCCAGGTGTCGGTCCAAACAATTAACGGAGACATTGAGTTTGGCGCCTTCGAACCAAGCGATATTAGCGTCGTGATAGTTAAAGCGGCAAACGGAATCCCATTTTTTTTCCCAACTGATAAATTGCTCTGCTTGCGCGGTCCAGAATCCGTCCGGGTCGCTGATCGACTGCTGATAAAGTTCCTGATAGCGCGCCTCGTTGATATGAGCGTTCGCGGCAATTGTTTGGTCTATTGGATAGATTTTGTCCGCCATGATGCAGTCCTCACTGTGCGCCGGAGTTCGACGCTTAACC
>JBCCEV010000256.1:0-2152 GCA_039030125.1 Pseudomonadota bacterium
CAGAAGGAAATGTGTGTTTGCTGACTGACGGAGAGAACGGAGCTCAACGATTTGTTTCGTAATCGTCTACCCAGTTGGTCACCGCGTGGTAGTTGTGTCTGAGCGCTAATTCGTGATCGTGAAAGACGAATTCTTTAAGCAGCCCTTGGCGTAATGAGTGTTGAATACGCTCCAAGGTGTTGCCATCTTCAAGCACCGCGTCGCGCAACTCCACCATCGAGTTTTCTTGGCCAAAGCGCTGGGCGGCATTTTCGGCCTTGCGCATGAAACCCCGCATTTGCCACACCACTTGGTTTGGACCCAACGGCCACATTTGATGGGTGAAGTACATCCCCGAGCCAATGACGATGATCCAATTGGGGAAAAAAACCGTCACATCGATCGACCAATTTTCCGCCCGCGTTTCATTGAGGCCCTTGGGTAGCTGGGTCTGTTCATCCACACTGCCGCTGGTGATGGACGGTCCTGCCGCGTATTGAAACGCCAGACCCTGCACGGGATTGGGCTGGTACTGCATGTTGCCAACCACCGAGATGGTGCGGTGTGGCCCCTTGATACGGACGTCGATGACGCGGCCGAAAGGATTATCGCGCCCGCACAAGGTATCGATAACCGAGCGCTTGTGGAGCACGGGCACATGGTAGGTCTCGCAAAAGGAGTCGACCATGCATTTCCAGTTGCAGTTCACCACGCCTTCGTATTCGAACGTGGCAATGCCACGATGAAACGGATAGCCGACCAAATCGGCACCTTGTTGGCCCATGTACTCGGCGAGCGTGACCTCTGGCTTATCGGCAAGGTTGATGAAAATAAACCCCTCCCACAGCTCGCAATGCACTTTGGGGAGTGCCTTCTCCCCGCGATCAAGATCGTAGAAAGCGTCGGCATCAGGGACGCCGGCGAGTCGGCCATCCAGTCCATAAGCCCAGCCATGGAAAGGGCAGCGAAAAACCGAGCAGTTGCCGTTGTCCGCAAGCTCAAGATGATTACCGCGATGCTGACAGACGTTATGGAAGGCGCGGACTTTGCGATCCTTGCCGCGCACGACCAAGATTGACATATCGAAGGTCGGGATTTTTTTCAGAAAAAAATCACCGACTTTATTGATCTGCTCAACACGACCCGCGCACATCCAGGTACGGCGGAAAATTGCCTCAAGCTCACGCGCGTAATAATCCGGATCGTGGTAGATGTCGGTCGGGATCGGGCCGGTGCCAAGTTCTGGGTAGTTGAGGGTTAAGTTGGCGGGGGCGACGGCCATCGGTTACTCCTGGGCGGCGGTGTCAGCAAGTTGTTCAACAAGTGCAAAGCGATGCTCTGGAAATCCGTCAACGACCGCATTCTGGCCAAACCACTCCACGGCCGGCCCAATCTCGGCGAGCGCTAACAAAAGCTTCAACAGATTCTCTTGCGCTTCATCAAGATCGCCAAGTTGGAACTGCGACAAATACGCCAAGGCGGTGGGTGCGAGCGCTAAGGCAATATCGTAGAAAGCCTTGATGTCTTCGTAGGCGCTCGTTCGTCGTTTTTCCGCGCGCGCGGTGGAATCGGCGAGCACCCATTCGTCGATGAACGGCTCAAGGGCCGAGAATTCCTCGGGCACTCGCACTAGCGGCCACTCCGCACCAACATACCGGGCGTCGCGCCGGTGTAATGGCCGTCTCGGCGGGTGATTTGGCCGCCGACGATCGTTGCCGCGTATCCGGTTGCTTCCTGCAACAAGCGTGACGCGCCGGTCGGCAGGTCGTTCACCATTCTCGGTGGTGCGACATTAAGGTTCTCGAAGTCGATCACATTGAGATTGGCGCGTATCCCAGTTTTTACAAGCCCCCGGTCGCGCATGTTGTAAAGCGCGGCTGCGTCATGAGTTTGTTTTTTGATCACGAATTCCAGCGGTAGTTTAGGCCCACGGGTGCGATCGCGAACCCAGTGCGTCAACATGGTTGTTGGGACGCTGGCATCACAGATAAAGCCGACGTGTGCGCCACCGTCGGCGGCGCCAATCACCGAATGTTCCCATTCGATCATTTGCCGCAGGGGTTCTAGATGACCGTAAGGGTAGGCGTTAACGGCGAAGAACAGGAAATTCTTGCCGTTATTTTCGAGCAGCAGATCATAAGCCGCCGCTTCGGGTGCGACCCCGCGCGCTTCG
>JBCCEV010000257.1:0-2015 GCA_039030125.1 Pseudomonadota bacterium
AGGCGCATGCATTCCGCGGCGCCGGACCCATCCGGACTTGGCGCGGTTATGTGGTGCGCGTCGCTGTTGATCCCAAAACCCGTCAGCTCCGCAATAATGTTCGCGCCGCGGGCCTCGGCATGTTCAAGCGCTTCCAGGACCATCACGCCCGCGCCATCGCTGAGCACGAAGCCATCGCGTTCAGCATCCCACGGTCTGCTGGCGGCCTCCGGATCATCATTGCGGGTAGACAGTGCGCGCGCCGAAGCAAAGCCGCCAAGGCCGGTCGGGCTGGTGGCGTGCTCCGCGCCGCCGGCGACGATCAAATCTTGTTCGCCGCGTTCGATGGTGCGAGCTGCAATGCCGATACAGTGGGCACCCGTCGAACACGCAGACACGAGTCCGTAGTTTGGACCCTTCAGTCCATACATGATCGATAAATGTCCAGCGACCATGTTGATGATATTGCTCGGCACGAAGAACGCGGAGATCTTTCTAGGGCCGCCATCCAAGTACGACTGATAACCTTGCTCGATGCCCGGCAGCCCGCCAATTCCCGAGCCGATTATCGCGCCCATGCGATCGGCATTTTCTTCAGTAATTTCGATGCCCGAAGTCTTAATCGCCTGAATTGACGCAGCCAAACCAAAATGGATGAAAGGATCCATGCGCCGCGCTTCTTTTTTTGAAATATATTCCGTTACATCGAAATCCTTGATCGTGCCTCCGAAGTGGGTGGCGAAGTCGGTGACGTCAAAAGATTCGATCGGCGAGATCCCGCTGACACCATTGGTGGTGTTTTCCCACGAGATCTCAAGCGTATTTCCATTTGGCGCGACCAAGCCTGCGCCAGTTACAACCACGCGACGTTTCATAGCTGTTGCACCTGGGATAGAAGGGATCGAATTGAGCTGCGCTTAAACAACGAAGGCCGCACAGGCGGCCTCGTAGGTAATAGCCTTTGATGGCTGACTTTAGGCAAGATGTTCGTTGATGTAGTCGACAGCTTGCTGAACAGTCGTAATTTTCTCTGCTTCTTCGTCCGGAATTTCAGTTTTGAATTCTTCTTCAAGCGCCATGACTAGTTCGACAGTATCAAGAGAGTCGGCGCCTAGGTCATCGACGAAAGATGCTGCGTTTGTAACTTCGTCTTCTTTTACCCCCAGTTGTTCTACGACGATTTTTTTTACCCGTTCATCAACGTCACTCATCGGTTGAGTATCCTCCCAGAATGGTTGCCGCTCGCACGGCGAGGCCTAGTTTAGTGAAAACCCGATAAACTTCAAGCAAGCTCTTTTGATGTGTCGAAATACATGCCAAAACACCTGCTTAGCAAAGATACTTAAGCCATATACATGCCCCCATTCACATGCAATGTTTCGCCGGTAATGTAGGACGCTTGCTCCGAGCACAAGTAGGCAACGGCAGCGGCGACCTCCGCGGCTGCGCCCATGCGCCCAGCCGGTACCTGCGCCAAAATCGCTTTTCGTTGATCGTCACTCAGCGCGTCGGTCATATCCGTTTCGATGAAACCGGGCGCCACCGTGTTAGCGGTGATGCCGCGCGAAGCGACCTCTTGCGCCAAGGATTTTGTGAAGCCAATGAGCCCGGCTTTGGCGGCGGCGTAGTTTGATTGGCCCGCGTTGCCTGAAATACCAACAACCGAGGTGATGTTCACCACCCGCCCCCAGCGACTTTTGATCATGGGCCGCACGACCAGTTTGCAAAGCTGGAAAATCCCCGTGAGATTGACGTCTATCACCTCTTGCCACTCGGCTTCTTTCATCCTTAAGAAGAGGTTATCGCGGGTCACGGCGGCGTTGTTTACCACCACCGAAGGCGAGAGATTAAGCTCGCCAAGTTCATCGCTGAATTTGCTAATGGCGTCTGGCGCGAGTAAATCCAAAGCGAGGGCTGCTTTGAGGCGGCCGGTCTCGGTCAAAGCAGAGTTGATAGCCGCCAGCCCCCTCTGGCCGGTCGCGGTAGCGACGATATCGAATCCATCGTCGGCGAGTCGTTTAGCGATCGCCCCCCCC
>JBCCEV010000258.1:0-1872 GCA_039030125.1 Pseudomonadota bacterium
CAGCATTTTAGGCAACATGCTGCAAGGTTAGGGCATGCTCAACATAACCTGCTGCTAGCTGTTTTAGTTGATTGAGCTCGTTCATTGCTAAAGCGTCAAAGTCTTCTCCGGTTACGACTGCGACAGCCTTGCGTTCGATCCCGTGACACGGTTCACCAGCGAATTTGTTCCAGCACTCGCTGAGTTTGACAACTGCTGGCTTGAACTAAGAACCAAAAGCACCCAGATACGGAACCTGCTTGCCATTGAAGCGCACCCGCGCTGTATCTGTTCATTCAGCCTCTCACCGCGACCTGTCGCCGCCGCGGTCGAGCTCGGTGCCGCGAAAATTGAGCGGCGGATTGAATCGCTCGCACGTCTCCAACAGCACGGCTGGCCCATCGGGCTGCGCTTCGATCCGCTGATAGAGTTCAAGGGCTGGCGCGAGAGTTACAGCGCAATGTTTGCCGAGGTGTTTAGCCGGGTCGAGGGCGGTAAGCTCCACTCGATTACGCTTGGATCATTACGGCTGCCGGAAACCTACGCGCGCAAAATTCGTCAGCTTTACCCTGAGGAGCCTCTGTTTGCACAGAACTTCACTAATGAGGATGACTTGTTGTTACCGGGGGCCGATCGGAGAAAAGCCCTGTTTGAGTATTGCATTGATGAACTAGTCCACTATGTGGACCGCAAGATTATTCATGTGCATGACCGGCTCGCCGCCGAGCTTGTATGAACCAAGCGATCGCGTTCGCAGGGTATCTCCTAGCCCTTGGCGCGATCTCATTGCTGGCCGCACGACAGATCGCAACGCTGCGAGATTACGTGATTGGCGGTCGGCGGCTAAGCGGCCTTACTGGCGGCTTAAGCGCGGGCGCCTCAGACATGAGTGGCTGGCTCCTCTTGGGTCTCACTGGCCTGGCCGCGGTCGCGCCGCTAAACGCAATGTTCACCGCGATCGGGTTACTCATTGGCACCTATATCAATTGGCGTTTTATCGCGGCGCGCTTGCTGGCACAGACGCTCGCCCACGACGATAGCATCACGCTGCCAACATTCTTTGAGCGCCGTTTTCTGGACCACAGTGGTTTATTGCGCTGGTTGTGCGCGCTTTGCATCATCGTGTTTTTCTCGATTTACGCGAGCGCCGCGCTGGTCGCCGGTGGCAAACTGTTCTCCAGTGTTTTTGCGCTCGACTATCACACTTCGATAATCGGCTGCGCAAGTTTCATCGCAGCCTACACCATTGTTGGTGGTTTTCTCGCCGTGTCTTGGACGGACGCGCTGCAGGCCCTACTGATGCTGGGCGCCTTGATCGCAGCGGCATTGGTGTCGGGCGCTGCGACGGGCTTCGCAACCTCGCTACTCGCCGAACAGTCCATCAGTGGCGTTGCCGCCTTATCGGGTTTGGCCTGGGGACTTGGCTACGTGGGTCAACCACACATCCTGGCCCGATTCATGGCGCTAAGTAGCGAGAAGCAGGTGCGCTCAGGGGCGGTGATCGGTATTTCATGGACAGCGTTTTCGCTAATCGCGGCGGTTTGCGTTGGTGTGTTCGGCGCGCATTTGCTAGGCGCCAATCTCGATCATGAAACCGTTTTTTTGCGCGTCATCGAACAACATTTCCATCCTTTGGTCGCGGGTCTATGCCTGGCCGCCGTCCTCGCGGCAATTATGAGCACCGCAGACTCCCAACTGCTTGTCGTGGCCACAACGGTTGTCGTCGATCTCCGTTCGAAGTCGCTCAACTCGCACTCGCAGAGCCTCACCTCCGGGCGCTTACTGGTCGGCGTCGTTACGATGATTGCGCTCGCCATTGCCTGGCACCCCGGCCAACATGTGCTTGCACTTGTCGCCTACGCGTGGGCAGGTTTTGGCGCAACGTTTGGTCCG
>JBCCEV010000259.1:0-1708 GCA_039030125.1 Pseudomonadota bacterium
CCACCCTTGCAGAAGATCCACAAGCACTTTTTCACAGTTGTCGGCCAACCAAACTTCGCCATCATTGGGCGTAAAAAAATCCGCACCTGCTCAACAACAACAACAAAAAAAACGGCAAATGCATCGCCCACTAGATTGACGCCAGCGAGCAGTCCAATAAATACCCAGAGAAATGCGGTTTTAGAATTCATTACGTACTGTCACCAAGAATTCGAATCGGTCGTATTTGTTGACCGTGATGTTGGAGTCGTTGTCGGCATAAGTGATCGTCGGCGTGACGCTCCAATGCCGGTCGTGTTGGTAGCGGTAACCGGCGACTAAGCTAAAGAAATCATCATCGCGACGCGACCCGAACAACGGATTGGGCTCATCGTAATCGCTTGCTTGATACGTAAACGATCCGAACACTGTGCCTTTCCGGTGGGCTTTCGTCTGCCCCCCTAGGCGCAGCCCAAAAAGGTCGCGTTCAAACTGCGCGCCGCCACCAAGACCACTGCGGTCGTTCTGAGAATCTTCGTAACCGCCATAAAAGCTCGCGAACACGGCTGGCGTGCCTCTAACATCGCGAAACGCATGCGAGGCCGCGACCCCGCCGACGAAGCGGTTGACGTTCCGAGCGCGTTGATCCGGATAGCGTATTAACGAACCCTGCCCGAAGAGACCTAAACGCGTGGCATCGTCGAGTTCGTAGTTCCAATCTGCTGTTAGGCCGCCGACCTGGCGGTCCGCGTTGGAGGTACCACTGCCATCGACGAAGAAGCGTTGACCTTCAAGCTGCAAGCTGAGGCGATGTTTGTCACGCCTGAATGCGACGCCGAGGTTTCCCCGCGCGTCTTGCGTTGAGAAATCGCCGTCTTTGGGTGTGATGCGGTGCGCGTAGTGAATGCCACCCAACAGTCGCAGATTGTCATTCAAAGGCGAGCTAAAGCGAAAACCACCGCCGACATTCACAACGCCACTGTCTTGTTCTCGCGAGCCTTGGGCGAGATCAAAGACCAAACCGCCAAGCGCGGGCGCCGCAATTTGGCGCGCGTCGGTGGCATTGTTGATATTGGTATCGAATCCCAGGCCCGTCATAAAATACGGTGCGAAGCTCGTTCTAAAAGCACCGTGATAAGCGTCGATTTGAGTCAGGTAACCCTCGATCACATCGCGGACGTCGCGCGGCGGATTCTGCGCTTGAACCTTCTCCAGCTCTTGGCGGGCTTGGTCGGTATCGTTGACAAGGATTAAAGCCCTCGCCAGTTCGGCGCGGGCCGGGCCGTTGTTTGGGTCCTGATCCACGGCCCTTTGAAGCGCGAAGATTGCCTCGGTCGGTTTGCCGGCGTCGAGCGCCGCCATACCGTAAACGAAATCGTAGGCGGGGTTGCCCGCAAGTTCCTCTTCGCGCGCCTGAAGGATGTCATAGGCATCCGCTGCATGACCCGAATCGATAAGCGCCTTGGCTTCCCTGAGCATCGCATCGACGGTGTCATCGGCGACCGCTGAGAAGCTGGTCAGAACGCAGACGAGCGCCGCGATCAGCCACTGGGGAGTCTTCAAATCAGTTTTCCTCCGAAAGCCCTCGGGAGATTGTTCTTAAGCGACCAATTTTGCCACATCGGCACCACAATATGTTGTGTTTTCACTAACATTTCTTACGAATGAGCCGGTCGATTTTTTATTCCAGAATCCAGGTGATGTTTGGTACATAAATATATATAATTAA
>JBCCEV010000260.1:0-1665 GCA_039030125.1 Pseudomonadota bacterium
GCGAGCGGGACCAACGCTATCGGTACCGCTCGCGCGCGCGCTCCAGTCACGCCCGACGCCGCAAAAATGGCGTGCGGCGACGGCGACCAAATCTTCATTGCCGCGCACTACTAATATGACGCCACCCGGATCCGCGACAACGAATACGTTATCGCTGGCGCTCAAACTCTCTTGCAACAGCTCCCAAGTGCGCTCAGCCGCAGCCAGCAGGTCACTATGGCGCTGCTGGCGTTTCCGCAACTCCTGCGGTTCGATTAACGGAGCGCAACGTCCGTGAGGATCAAGACCGAAGTCGCGCGCCCGTTGCCAGGAGTCAAAAATAACTTCTCGCACCCCGCTTCGAGATTGGGTGTCGTTTGCTGTGAAGTCTTGCCAAGCCGCGGTGACCGCGCGCCGGTCAAGTTCGTCGAGCGCCTGTGACGATTCTCCCACCGAGCGCGTCCTCAGTGTCTTGAAACATGAGTGTATCAATCTGTCGCATGACACACTACCTGAAACACTTTGTCTCAGATTTTGGGACAACTTTCTAAGAAACGGGTCCCCATGAAGATCCGGATACCGAAGCTAACCCATTGACTAATCAACTTTATATCGCCGGAACCCGCTGATCGGCGGCACTGGCATGAAAGGTGCCATCTATTTTCAGGCGCGGACTGTGAGGGGTTGAATCCGCAAGGGCGGTTTTCGCACCGGCAGCTCGCGGAGCACAGCGCCGCTGGACATTGGAGGAGGGGTAAATGAAAACATCAGCTACGGTCAGTGAGTCCGCAACCACCGATTTTGATGCCATTGTCATCGGCGCGGGCTTTGGCGGGCTCTATATGCTGCACAAACTCCGCGACGAGCTTGGTATGAAGGTGCGAGTCTTCGATAAAGCGAGCGGCGTTGGCGGCACTTGGTATTGGAACCGTTACCCCGGCGCGCTGTCGGACACCGAAACCTACCTCTACTGCTACTCGTTCGACAAAGAACTTTTACAGGATTGGCAGTGGCATACACGCTACATCAACCAGCCTAATATTCTTGCCTACCTGGAACACGTCGCCGAGCGCTTCAAGCTCAAACCTGATATCCAATTCGACAGCGGGATCAGCAGCGCCTCTTTCGACGAACGCCGGGCGATTTGGATCGTGAACACCGAGCAGGGCGAGACCCACACGGCGAAGTATCTGGTCACCGCCCTCGGCCTGTTATCGGCAACGAACGTGCCGAACCTCAAAGGTCGTGAATCATTCGCGGGCGAGCAATATCACACCGGTGCCTGGCCGCAAGGCGTCGAGCTCGGCGGCAAAAGGGTGGGCGTGATTGGC
Source organism: Pseudomonadota bacterium (assembly GCA_039030125.1). Lineage (GTDB taxonomy): Bacteria > Pseudomonadota > Gammaproteobacteria > JBCCEV01. The sequence continues at coordinate 1,311 of JBCCEV010000260.1, forward strand.
ACTGGCTCGACAGGCTTGCAAGTGATCACTGCAATCGCCACCGAAGTAGAGCACCTCACCGTTTTCCAACGCTCCCCTCAATACAGTGTGCCGGTTGGTAACGGTATCGTGCCCGACGAGGAGATCGCAGAAATCAAAACCAACTACGACGAAATTTGGCAAGGCGTGAAGCGATCAATGACCGCTTTTGGTTTTGAAGAAAGCACCACCGAGGCCATGAGTGTCTCCGCCGAGGAACGGGAGCGCGTCTTCGAAGCGGCCTGGCAGCGTGGCGGTGGCTTTCGATATATGTTTGGGACCTTTGGCGACATCGTCACCAACCGCGAAGCAAATGAAGCGGCGGCTGCGTTTGTCC